>SLDE01000105.1 GCA_007125455.1 Ectothiorhodospiraceae bacterium | reverse complement strand
CTGTTGCTGGAGTTGGAAAACGGCATGTTCCCTACCTTCAGCTTTTCCGACTGGGCCGATGGGCGTGACGAGATCGAGGTGGCCCTCTCGGCGGTACGGGTGCGTGCCGCGCTGGGGGAGTTTTTGCAGTGTCTGGACGACCAACTCCCCTACGGCTTTGATGATGTGCGCCATAGCAATGTGCTGTTCGAGTTCGACAAGAGCGAGCTGACCCCGACTGCACGCCGCCGTCTGGATGCGGTGGCCGAGTACATGTTGCTCGATGAGGAGGTGGCGTTGGTGCTGCTGGAGGGGCGGGCCGATATTCGCGGCTGGCCTGGCTATAACGACGCGCTGTCCGAACGCCGGGTGGCCTCGGTGCGCGACTACCTGGCACAGCAGGGCATCACCGACGAACGCTTTCGCATCGAAACCCGCGCCTATGGCGAGCGCCGCCCGCTGGCCAGCAACCGCACCGAAGAGGGACGGGCGCAAAATCGTTCTGTGGTGGTCACTTTACAGGGGGGGTAGTACAGGCTAAGAGCATTATCACTTCACGAGCAAGCAAAGCCCGGTGTAAGTCCTTGATGTTGGATACGCTGTGAATACCTCTCTGTAAGCTCGAAGGTCGCCTCCCTGCGATCTACGACCCAATATCAAAGACTTACACCGGGCTCCCCGTATATTGCTCTTCCCCTGGGGGGGAGTAGGCCACGGGTGGCAATCCATCATTTCTTCCACCCCATGCTGTCAGGTATAATCACGGGCTGATTATTATCAGGTCCCGTGTTGGGGCCGATTCAGCAATTCGGGAGCACGCATGTCTGAGATCAAGAAAGTCGTACTGGCCTACTCTGGTGGCCTGGACACCTCTATCATCCTCAAGTGGTTGCAGGACGAGTATAACTGCGAGGTAGTGACCTTCACCGCCGATATCGGCCAGGGAGAAGAGGTCGAGCCGGCCCGTGCCAAGGCCCAGGCCGCCGGGGTGAAGGAGATCTACATCGACGACATGCGCGAAGAGTTCGCCCGTGATTACGTGTTTCCCATGTTCCGCGCCAATGCCATGTACGAAGGCGAGTACCGCCTGGGTACCTCCATTGCCCGTCCGCTGATCGCCAAGCGCCTGGTGGAGATCGCCGCCGAGACCGGCGCGGATGCCATCTCCCACGGTGCTACCGGCAAGGGCAATGACCAGGTGCGCTTCGAGCTGGGTGCCTACGCACTGATGCCCGATGTGAAGGTGATCGCCCCGTGGCGCGAATGGGATCTTAACTCCCGTGAAAAGCTGATGGCCTATGCCAAGGAACACGGCATCGAGATCGATTTTGCCAAACAGAGCAAGAAATCACCCTACTCGATGGATGCTAACCTGCTGCACATCTCCTACGAGGGTGACATCCTCGAAGACCCCTGGAACGAGCCGGAAGAGGATATGTGGCGCTGGACTGTCTCCCCGGAGAAGGCCCCCGACGAGCCTCTGTACCTGGAATTGAGCTACGAAAAGGGCGATATCGTTGCCATCGACGGCAAACCCATGAGTCCCGCCCAGGTGATGGAGTACCTCAACGAGGTGGCTGGTGCACATGGTATCGGGCGTGACGACCTGGTGGAAAACCGCTACGTGGGGATGAAGTCTCGTGGTTGCTACGAGACTCCGGCCGGTGCCGTGATGCTCAAGGCTCACCGCGCCATGGAGTCGCTCACCCTGGATCGGGGTGCGGCCCACATGAAGGACGAACTGATGCCGCGCTATGCGGAGATGATCTACAACGGCTACTGGTGGAGCCCTGAGCGCGAGATGCTACAGGCGGCCATCGACAAGACCCAGGAGCACGTCAATGGCGTGGTGCGGGTCAAACTCTACAAGGGGAATGTGATCATCGCCGGGCGCAAGTCCGCCAGCGACTCGCTGTTCGATGAGTCCATCGCCACCTTCGAAGATGATGCCGGCGCCTATAATCAAAAGGATGCCGAAGGCTTCATCAAGCTGAACGCGCTGCGCCTGCGTATTGGCGCCAAACGCAGGCAGAAATAACAGACTACTGCCGACCAGGGAGGGTCTGCTTTCAGTTGTCGGTTGGATGATTGTATTTGAATTCGCGAGCGTTTTTGCCTCAGTATCTGGCCTTGATCCTGTTGGCCTGGGTGGTTCCTCCAGCGGTGGGGATGTTTTTTATCGTCTTTACCCGGATCCTCTCCCTGGGCGAGATCACCCGGATCTTCCTTTCCGCACCGATGCTGATCTTCATCGTGTTTACGGTGGTGGTTTCGGTGGGGTATTTCTACCGCTACGTTCGCCCGGTGTTGCAATGGCAGCGTGATCCGGCCACCGAGCCGTCTGCACAGTTACTTCAGCGCCTGCGCAGCTTTCCGCTGCACTTCTGGGGATTCTTCCTACTGCCCCTGATCGTTGCCCCCAATCTGGTGCTTTACCTGGCCGAACACAGCATCGGCATCGAGCCCGGGGCGGATGCCTGGCTGCGCATCCATCTGGTTGCCCTCAGCGTGGCGCTGTTGATCGGCCTGCCTCTGTTCTTCTTGTTGGTGGATCTGTTCGGGCGGCATCTGCCAGGGATCGCCCAGGGACGACCACACCTTTCCTTGCGTACCAAGGCCTTCCTGATGGCCTTTCTGGTGCCATTGCTGGTCAGTACGGTGCTGGTGCTCTATTTCTGGTCGCGCACCGGCCACTTTGGTAGCCAGACCGTGATCCTCTGGGCCTCCCTGATGCTGGTCGCCCTGCTTGGTGCCTGGTTCTTCCGTCAGGGTCTGGGACAGAGTCTGGCCCCCTTGCAAAGCCTGTTGACCCAGAACGTGGAGCCCTGCAAGCTGGATCTGGCCAGCCTCACTTCCCGTTCCACCGACGAGTTGGGGGTGATCGCCAACGAATATCGTCAACTGCTGGAGCACCACATTCGGGTTGAGAGCAAGCTGCGCAACTCAGAAAAGACCCTCAACACGATCCTGTTCAACATGCAGGACACCTATTTCCGCACCGATGCGGATGGCTGTTTTCTTTACACCACCCCGATGATTGAGCAGGTGCTGGGTTATCCCCCTGATGAGGTGTTGGGGATGGGGCTGGGGGATTTCCTCTCCCCCGATATGGCGCAGCAACCACTGGAGCAGGCGCTCAAGCAGGGCAATGGTGTAGTGCGCAACCACGCCCTGGCGCTGCGCCATCGCCACGGTGGCACGGTTTGGGTCTCCATCAACGCCCACTTCTATAGCGACGAGCAGGGGCAGATCGTCGGGATCGAAGGCAATAGCCGCGATATCACCGCCCTCAAGCAGGCACGCGAGGCCCTGGCCCTGGAGACCCAGCGCGCGCTGGTTACCCTCCAGTCAATTGGTGACGGGGTACTCACCACCGACATCGAGGGGATCATCGATTACATCAACCCGGTCGCCGAACACCTGCTCGACATGCGTAGTCGCGATGTGGTCGGTCGTCATTACATGGACGTGCTGCGACTAAGTCGCGAAACCGATGGCGAGGCGTTGCACGACCTGGTGGAGATGATCCTCCACCTCGACAGCCCGACCGTACATGCCGATGACGGCATCCTGCGCCACAGTGATGGCAGCGAGTTCAGCATCAATATCTCCGCCGCCTCGATGCGTAACGACAAGGGCGAGATCGTCGGGGTGGTGCTGGTACTGCACGACATCACCGAGGTGATGAGCATGGCGCGCCAGCTGGGCTATCAGGCCAGCCACGACATGCTCACCGGCCTGCACAATCGCCACGAATTTGAGCGACGCCTGGATCTGGCCATTCGCGAGGCGCGCAATGGCGAGGTGCATCATGTGCTCTGCTACATGGACCTTGACCAATTCAAACTGGTGAACGATACCTATGGCCACCGTGCTGGGGACGAGTTGCTGCGCCAGCTCGCCGAGCTGTTCCGCGAGGCGATCCGCGAACACGATGTGCTGGCACGGCTGGGCGGTGATGAGTTTGGCATCCTGTTGCGTGACTGCCCACTGCATGAGGCCAACGCCATCGCCGAGAAGATCCGCCAACTGGTGCGCGAGTTCCGCTTCACCTGGCAGGAGCGCACCTTCGATGTGGGGGTGAGTATCGGCGTGGTGCCCATCACCGCCGACAGCGGTAGCATGGTGGATGTGATGAGCTACGCCGACGCGGCCTGCTATGTGGCCAAGGATGCCGGGCGTAACCGGGTGCACCTCTACAGCTCCGACGACAAGGCGGTAGCGCGACACCACCGCGAGATGGAGTGGATCCACCGCATCCACGACGCCTTCGAAGAGAACCGCTTCGTTCTATACTTTCAGCCCATTGCACCGCTGCGCGAGGAGCTGGACGACCTGCCCCGGGGCGAGGTGCTGATGCGCATCCTCGATGAGAACAACCAGCCGATCAGCCCGATGCAGTTCGTGCCTGCCGCCGAGCGCTACAACCTGATGCCGATCATCGACCGCTGGGTGGTGCGCACCACCCTGGGCATGATGCGCGAGGCCCAGGGGCCCACCGACTTTCCGCCGTTTCGTTGCAGCATCAACCTCTCCGGCCAGTCGCTCAACGACGAACACTTTCTCGAGTTTGTGCTCTCCAACATCCACGAGTCCGATGTGGCCGGTGAGTATCTCTGTTTCGAGATCACCGAAACCGCCGCCATCACCAATCTGGCCCGTGCCCGCCACATCATCAACACGCTCAAGCAGATGGGTTGTTACTTCTCCCTCGATGACTTTGGCAGCGGCCTGAGCTCCTTCGGCTACCTCAAGGGACTGGACGTGGACTACCTCAAGATCGATGGTGCCTTTATCAAGGACATCGTGGACGACGAGGTGGATCGCGCCATGGTGCAGGCGATCAACGAGATCGGCAAGGTGATGGGGCTGAAGACGATTGCCGAGTTCGTTGAGAACGAAGAGATCATCCAGGTGCTCAAAACCCTTGGCATTGACTACGCCCAGGGTTACGGTATCTCCAGGCCCTATCCGTTGGATGAGCTGGTGGCCAGTCTGGCACCCCATAGCCGTAAATAACCCAGGAGGAAGTGATGCGTATTCTTCACACCATGCTGCGCGTTGGTGATCTGCAACGGTCCATCGACTTTTACACCCAGGTGCTGGGCATGCGCCTGCTGCGCAGCCAGGAGTACCCCGAGGGGGAGTTCACCCTGGCCTTCCTCGGCTACGGCGATGAAAGCGAGCATACCGTGATCGAGCTGACCTACAACTGGGGTGTCGACAGCTACGAGCTGGGCAGCGGCTATGGCCACATCGCCATCGAGGTGGACGATGTCTATGCGGCCACCGATGCGATCCGCCAGCGTGGCGGCAAGATCCTGCGCGAGGCCGGGCCGATGAATGCCGGCACCACCATCATCGCCTTCGTCGAAGATCCCGACGGCTACCCCATCGAGTTGATCGGCAAGCGCTAGGCAGATTGTGCGTGGGTGCTGAACACGCCGTGGTAGCGGTAGATCTGCCCGAATAACGGATGGGTCAGGCGAAAATCCATCCCAAACCGCTGCTCATCCAGGGCGTACTCTTCAATGGTGGTGTGGCCCAGCAAGGCCTCGGGTAGGGGCAGCCGCCACCGTCCCAATTGCAGCACGAAGCGCTCCCCACGGTAGTAAAGCTTGCCGTCGTCCACTGTCACCTGCATCTGTAGCCCAAGGATGGGATTCACAAACTCGATCAGCCGCTGCTCGCCCAGTAGGATCCACTGGCTGCGAAACACCATCTCGCGGCCTTCCTTCAGCTCAACCCGTCGATACCAGTGTTGACGCCCATGGGGATCCAGACGTTTGCTGACCGTGGTTGGCAGGTCCTGGCCGCGTCGGTGCAGCAAGGCCCCCACGCCACGCAGTAGCCACAGCGCCGGAAACATCCAGCCGGGAAACTCCACGGAGAGTCTGCCCGCGTCGACATTATCCGCCGCCTGATAGTGCGCCTGCAGGGCCGGGGGCAATGCCTGCCACTGTGCGCCAAGGGCCTGTTCCATTAATCCTTTCATCGATTAGCCTCCAAAATGGGGTTTGAATACCATCAGCGCGACGATTACCACCATCGAGGTAAACGCCGGCCAGCCCAACCAAAACCACAACTGCGCGTCACGCCAATACTGGGCAGGTAGTGGTTGCCTGGTGTCCCGTGCCTGCTCCGCCATGCCTCGCATGCGGATCTGCAATGCCAGCACAGGCAGCCAGCACGCCCCGGCGAGCAGATAGAGCGCGAGGCTCAGGGCCAGCCAGGGGGTGGTCAACGGCAGGCCCAGCAGGTGGGCGAGCCAAAGCCCGCTCAACGGCTGCAGGACCACCGTGGGGGTGGTGAACAGCCAGTCCGCCAATACCACATGGCGGTTGGTCATGGCGATATGGCGCACATCGCCACTGCGGTCGGCCATCCACTTGTAAAAGGCACTCCCCAGCCCGGTGCCGAACAGCAGGATGCTGGAAAGGATGTGCAGCGCCTTGATTAGCGGGTATTCCATCATTGGTTTGCCTCTTGAATAAAATCCTCAAAGCAACGCGGGGACCGGCCGAGCAGCTCGGTGAAGGTCGCCGGGTCGGCGTGGCTGCCCGCTTCCAGCATCCGCAGCGTGTCGCTGCACAACAGGCTGGCGGGGATGCGATCCCCCACGCGCGCCGCAAGGCCAGCAAGTGGGCGGGGGATAGGGACACACCGGGCCGGGGGAAGGCCCAACTGGGCCCGATAACTGGCGATGAGTCCGGGCAGATCGGTGGCGCAACTGCCCGCCACGTCAACCGTCCTGCTTTTGGCAGCCGGGTCATCCAGCCAGCGCGTCACGGCATCGGTCAGATCATCAATATGGGCCGGTTGCAGGCGGGCATTTTTTGCCTGGGCGGGAAGCACGAACACCGGCAAGCGCGCCAGCCCAATCCACAACCTGGTACTGGCCCCGCCAACCCCGTGCAATAACGAGGGGCGCAGCAGCAGATAGCGCAGCTGTCCGTCCAGTTGGGTCAGCGCATGGTTGGCCGCCTCGCGGCTGGTGAAGTAGCGGGTGCGGGTCGGGCCACCCACCCCAAGGGCCGATACCTGCACAATGCGTGCTACCCCCTGTTGTGCACAGGCGGCAAACAACGCCCGTGGTGCGGCATCGTGCAAGGCCTGCATCGGGTTGTTGTGCCTGTCTCGCAGCACACCAACCGCGTTGACCACCGCATCCACCCCCACCAGGCGCGGTAGCCACTGGGCTACCGTGGTCTCACTGCCAAAGTCGATCGCCACATCGTTGGCAGCGCGTGCCTGGCGCACCCCGCGCAACACCTCATGTCCGGCCCGCTCCAGGGCCAACGTCAGGTGGTGTCCGATAAACCCCCCGGCACCACAGATCAAGATCCGCATGGCTCTCTCCTTTGTGTCGTTGTCCTGCGTGTATTTCTGCCGCGTACAGTACCGTCATAAATTTCTGTCGAAACAGAAATAAGTAAGCGTAGCGATCCCACGCAAATCTCTACTCCGAACGGCGGGCTACTGCTTGCCCTGGCCGGGCAGCAGGTCGCCCACTTTCGCCCCGAGCTTGAGCAGCTTGCCCAGCGTCTCGGGTTCCAGTCGCAGCATTTGTTCGGTCCAGACCGATAGCGACTCCATCAGCACCAACGTCTCGCGTATTCGCTCACGGGTCTCCGGGCGCTCTTGCTCTATCTCCGGGCTGTTCAGAAAGGCCCGGAGCGTCTCCACGGTGGGATCGAACTCCCGCTCCTTGCGCCCGCGCACGATGGTACGCAACAGGGTCCACACATCCGTGGAAGTGGTGAAGTGATCGCGCCGATCCCCCATCACATGCACTACCTGGATCAGCTTCCAACTCTGCAGCTCGCGCAGGCTGTTGCTGACGTTGGAGCGCGCCACGCCGAGCGTCTCGGTGATCTCATCGGCGGGTAACGGATGCTCTGCCAGATAGAGCAGGGCGTGGATCTGGGCAACCGTGCGGTTTACCCCCCACTTGGAGCCCATCTCCCCCCAATGGAGGATAAAGCGTTCGGTAACAGGATGAAGTTTCATGGAATCAACAATAGTCTTGTCAGTAATTTCTGTCAAGACAGAAATTCAGGGGTGGCAGTGATATCAGCTCAGCCGAGTCAAGAGCCACCGTGGCGTTCCACATCCTCCGCAAGCCAGGACTTGATCAGCGATTGATAAGGCATGTCTCGCTTGTTGGCCTCGATCTTGATGCGCTCCAGCAGGCTTTCGGGGAGACGCAAGGAGATGGTT
>SLDE01000001.1 GCA_007125455.1 Ectothiorhodospiraceae bacterium | reverse complement strand
TCCTACGGTGTGATCATTAACGCGTTGCAACACTATGCCGGTATCGGGGTAGGTCAGTCGTGTGACGAAAGCCGTCGGCGCCTGGCTAGGATGATAGAGCGTCTTGGTTTGGGTGCCATTTTTGCTGTGCTTGAGACCTTGCTTGACCTGACGCCCCCAGCGGCTGCAGCCAAGCAGGGGATCGCACTGACCATCGAACGGGTTACCGACACATTAAGCACCATGCTCAAGCAGCTGTCAGCCACAGCGCCAGTAGTAATAGTGATCGAGGATGGGCACTGGCTGGATGATTCCAGTCGCGAGGTGCTGGCTCGGCTTGCCACTGAGCTACCGCGGCAGATTGGGGTGTTGTTGACCAGTCGCGAGCCCCCAGAGGCACTTCCGATTGCACAGCAATGGCAGCTGCAGCCATTGGATGCAAGGGCGGCGCGCAGGCTGTTCGAGTTGCATCTGGGAACCGTCCCTCGAACAGCCACAAACTTTGACGACCTGCTGCTGATGGCTGAGGGGAATCCCTTTTTTCTGGAGGAGCTCGCGGCCCACCAGGGCAGCAGTGACCAGGTGCCCGCCTCCTTGCGCAGCCTGCTGCACGCCCGACTGCATCTGCTCACCGAGGCGCTACCGCTGGCCCAGGTGGGCAGCCTGCTGGGGCGCGCCTTTCGCCGGGCCGAACTGCTTGCCCTGCTGGGTGAGGAAAGGGTCAGTGAGTCCCGTTGGCAGCAGTTGCGTCGCTCGGGCCTGTTCGAAGCCGAACCGTCGAGTGTCGATAGCATCCAGTTTCGCCACGCCCTGCTGCGCGAAGCGGCCACTGAGTCCTTGTCGGATGAGGAACGACGCCACTGGCATGGCAGTATCGTGGATGCCCTCAGTGGCCCCTGGGCGGAGCACAGCAGTGAGCGCTGGCCCGAACTGGCCCTGCATGCAGAAGCGGCATTTCGCTGGCCGGAGGCCGTCTTCGCGTGGCGGGTGGCGGCCCAGCGTTCGCATCGGCGTGGTGAGTATGTGCAGGCAATGACGCAAGTAGAGAACGCCGAGGCCGCACTGCAGTCCTGTTTGCCGACATTACATGAGCAGAACGGGTTTGTGCTGGAGGGCCTGCGCGGCTCGATCTTGCTGGGTATGGAAGGGTATGGCAGTAGTGATGCTCGCCGCGCCTTTGAACGGGCCTTGGACTTGCATGCCAGTCTGGACTCAGCGCAGGATCGCTTCGGGGTTCTCTGGGGCATATGGGGAGGCGGTCGCGGTCCCAATGAGAGCTGTGACCCTTTGTACCACGCCCAGTCCCTGTGGCGTGAGGCGCGGCGCAGCAATCGGCGTGGGCAGCGTCTCGCCGCCCACTATGCACTGGGGAACAACCTGTTCTGGACGGGGCAATTTCATCGCGCGATTCGTCACTTGCGTGCCGCCGTGCGTCTGTCTGAGGCGGGCTCTCCGGAGCCGGTGATCGAGACATATGGTGAGGATATTGGTATCTCTGCGCGGGCCATTCTCGCCTGGGGCCAGTGGTTCATTGGTGAGCCAGAGCAGGCGCTTGCCACCTGTGAGCATAATCTTGCCTGTGCACGCCACCTTGAGCATCCACATTCTCTAGGTTTTGCGCTAGCGTTTTGTGCCGGGCTGGCCTTTCTGATGCACCGGCCACAACGGATCCCCCTCTTTCTCGAAGAACTCGAGGCACTGACGAGTCGTTATGACCTGCCGCTATGGCAGGCAAGCAGTCAGTCCCTGGGCAGTTGGATGCGTCATCACCTTGAAGATGATGTCGATAGCCGACCCTTGCTGCAGGCGATAGAGTTATGCCGCCAGGTGATGCCGGCGGTCGAGGGTTTCTTTCAGTGGGTGGCGGCGGATGCCGCCTGGCAGCGGAGGGAGCATCTGGCCATGCACCATCACATCAACCAGGCGCTTTCGGCCTCAAGCTATAGTGGCGATCAGTATCATCTACCTAGCCTGTACATGCTGCGTGCCGCCGATGCCACATCGCGGGGGGAGCACGCAACGGCCGAGCGCGAGATTCAGAGCGCACGCCGGATCGCCGCTGAGCAAGGTAGTGCCGTACTGGAACTGCGCCTGCTTGCCTGAGGGGCGGTGTTAGGGGATCTGCAGCTGCGCGTAGATGCCCTCCAGTCTGGCGAGTGACTTGCCCGCGGGATCGGCGATCGCGCGGTTGCCCCCGCCGTCTTCCGGGTAGGCCGGGCGACTCAGGTCTTCCAGAAAGACCCCCAGCGGAATATGTTCGCCCCATTCGTTCAGACGGGCGAAGCAGGCGGCCTGTTTGGCCTGAATGGTGGTTGTGTCTGCATCGGGGGGGATGAGTCCATCGTAGCCATGCTCCGCCAACGGGTAGAGGCGCGGTTCGCCGCTCTGTGGATGGGTTTCGCTATACCACTCGCGGGTCTGGATGCGATTGTAGGTGGGGCAAGGCTGCAATACCTCCAGGATCGCGGTGCCGGGGTGACGCAGCGCCTGCTCTACCAGCCTGGCCAGTGACTTGCCCTCGTAGGCATAGCCACGGCCCAACCAGCTATAACCGCTGGCCAAGGCCAGCAGCAGCGGGTTGAGGGCGGCCTGGTCGCTGGGTAGGGCCATGGTGTGCAATTGCTCACCCAGGTGCAGGGTGGGGGCAGCCTGGCCCTTGGTCAGCCCGTAAACGCCGTTGTTATAGAGGATGTAGGTGATGTCGATGTTGCGCCGCGCAGCATTGATGAAGTGTGCCCCGCCGATGGATAGCCCATCCCCATCACCGGCTACCGCGATCACGCTGAGCGCCGGATTAGCTAGCTTGGCCCCCAGCGCAAAGGGCAGTACCCGCCCGTGCAGGGTGTGGATCCCGCTGCTGCTGAGGTAATACGGGGTCTTGCCCGAGCAGCCGATGCCACCAAACACCGCCACCTGCTCCGGGGGTCTGCCCAAGGCCGCCAACGCCTGCTGGATCGCCTTGAGGATGCCAAAGTCACCGCAGCCGGCGCACCAGTCGGCGGCCTGGGGGGATTGAAAATCCTTCGCGTTCAATATCGGTTGTTCGTGCATGATTTCACCTGAATCTTTGCAACGTCGAGGACGCAGAGACCGCCGTTAATAGATTTTACTTCTCGGTGCCCTCTGCGTCCTCGGCGTTGTCATCTTTCATTCATAGGGGTTTTTGAGCACCATCCGTGCTTCACCATTGCCGTTGGCGATCAACTCCAGCGCCTCGGCCAGGGCATCGCCGCAGATGGGGCGTCCGCTGTATTTGACCACCAGATGATCGGGGTGGTGGCCGGTCTGGGACTGTAGCAGGCTGGCCAGTTGAGCTGAGTGGTTGGCTTCGACTACCACGGTGCTCTGCGCCCCGGCCAGGGCCTTTTCCACTGCGGTGGAGGGGAAGGGCCAGAGGATGCGGATCTGCACTGCGCGGGCCCGGTGGCCCCCTTTCTCCAGGCGGGCGATGGCGTCCTGGATCGCCCCGAGGTTGGAGCCCCAGCTGATCAGCAGCAGCGGGGCGTCGGCCTCACCGTAGTGGCGTAGCATCGCTTCTTCGGGCAGCTCGTCGAGGATCATCGCCAAGCGGGCGGCGCGCTTTTCCATCATCCGCTCGCGGATCTGCGGGTTTTCTGTTACCAGGCCGCTCTCGCCGTGTTCTACCCCGGTGCGCCAGTGGGCGCTGCCGGGCTGGCCCAGCGGCAGGCGTGGTGAGAGGCCGTCGCTGGTGAATTGAAAGGGCCTGGCCCGCGCTTCGCCAGCCGCTGGGCTGGCAATGCGTCCTCGCTCAATGGGCACACGCTGGCTGTCGAAGGGGAGGACGCTGGCCAGGCTGGTGGTGAGCATCTTGTCGAGCAGATGGATCACCGGCAGGTCGAAGCGTTCGGCGTAGTTGAAGGCCTCCATGGCGTCGTAAAAGGCCTCTTCGGTGCTGGCCGAGGCCATCACCAGACGGGGAAACTCGCCGTGCCCGGCGTGGATGGCAAACAGCAGATCGCCCTGCTCGGTGCGGGTGGGCATGCCGGTGGAGGGACCACCACGCTGGTAGAGGGTGATCACCAGGGGCAGCTCATTCATCCCTGCCCAACCCAGGCCCTCGGCCATCAGCGACAGGCCGGGGCCGGAGGTGGCCGTGGCGGCACGTACCCCGGTGAGGGCTGCCCCGGCGGCCACGCTCAGGGCAGCGATCTCATCTTCCACCTGAATGATTCGCGGGTGGAACGGTTCTCCCTCACGGCTGGCGACGCTGGGGTAGCGCTCCAGGAAGCTGCTCTCTTCGGTGGCGGGGCTGATCGGGTAGTAGCTTTGCAGGCCCAGTCCGGCGGCCAGCTTGCCCAGTGCCACGCTCTGGGTGGCGTCGAGCAGCAGCCGTGCGGGGGCCCTGGCGGGGGCGGCCAACTCACCGCAGGGCCAGTTTTGCGCCTCGGCCAGGCGATAGGCGTGGCTGATGGTGGCAGCATTGAGTTGCCGGTGTTCGGGGCGGGGAAAGAGCTTGGTCATGGCCGTCTGTAGGGCACGTTCGCCCAGGCCGAGCAGGGCACCACCCAGCGCGACCATCAGGGTGTTTAAGGCGCGTTTTACCTCTTTGGACGGGCGCTCCAGTTGCTCGGCGATCCGCGCCTGTTCGCCCTCGATGTCCACGCTCAGACAGGTCACCCCGCGTCCGGTGGCACTGTCGATCATCTTTTGCACGCTCAGTTCGTTGCCGTAGTCGTGGCGCAACTTCTCGCGCAGTGGGGCATCCAGGTAGGGGAGCTTTTCCAGGGTCAGGCCCAGGCTGGCGCGGTTGGCGATCACCGTGGTGCCACTACGCATCATCGGCAGGTGGCGAAACAGGCTCTCGCCATCCATGGCCACCAGCAGCTGGGGGTATTCGGCGACACTGGTGGGCGGCTCCACCCCCAGGGCGATATCAAAATAGCTGTGGCGTCCGGCGATGTTGGAGTGGTATTCGCGCTGGCCCAATACGGCCAGGCCGCTGTGGACGCAGGCTCGGGCGAATAGTTGTGCGGCCTTGTCGATACCGCTGCCCTGGGCACCGCCGATGCGCCAGTGGATGATGGGGTGGCTCAAGTGATGGCTCCCTGAGGTTGCGTGGTTGGTTCAAGTTATGAAGTATTCGGCTTAACAGTGAAGCAAATAGGGTTGAGGGGTGGTGTGCGCAATGCGCACGGCATTTTATATATAAAAAACCACCCGCAACACGGCTACATCCCCTCGCCACTCGTTTGCCTTTTTGTATCTACTCGCCCCCTCTCCCCATGGGGGGAGGGGATAAAGGGGGTGAGCAGTTACGCCTTTTCTACGCCTCCCCTTGTGCCGTGGCGACCAAGCGGCGGCTGCCGCCGTGGTTGCGGTGTTCGCACAGGTAGATCCCCTGCCAGGTGCCCAGCGCCGGACGCCCATCACTTAGCGGGATACTCAGGGACGGGCCGAGGATGCTGGCCTTGAGGTGGGCGGGCATGTCGTCAGGCCCCTCGTCGGTATGGCGATACCAGGGCTGGTTCTCGGGCACCATGTGGTTGAAGTGGGATTCGAAGTCCTGCCGCACGGTGGGGTCGGCGTTTTCGTTGAGGGTTAGCGCGGCGGAGGTGTGCTGGATGAACAGGTGCAGCAGCCCCACGCGCAGCTGGGCGATCTCCGGTAATTGGGCCAGGATCTCGTCGCTGATGAGGTGAAAGCCCCGTGGGCGCGGGCTAAGGTGCAGGGTCTTTTGTATCCACATGAGATGTTGAGCGATTTGGCTTGGTGTATCCCATATTGACCCGGCTGTGGGGCAATATCAACCTTGCCATTGCCAGCCAGTGTGCCACGCTTGATGAAAGCGCCCAGGATGAGCGTATATTCGCGTGGCTTCCGGTTCAGAGGGGGTGTGTGATGTGGCGAGTGGTGATGTTGTTGTTGTGTTGGCCGGTTTGGGCGGTGGCCTCCATCGCCTGGGTGGCCGACTATGAGCAGGCGCGGGAGCGCGCCCAGGCGCAGGACCTGCCACTGATGGTCTATTTTGATGCGCCCTGGTGTAGCTGGTGTCACCGTTACCGGGACGAGACCCTCAGTCAGCCTCAGGTAAGTGATTATTTGCAAAGACATTATATCTCGGTGCAGGTGGACTGGGATGCCCGCCCGGATCTGGTGCGCCGCTACGGGGCCAATGGTCTGCCCTATACCGTGGTGCTGGCCCCCGATGGCAGCCTGCGCAGCCGCTTTCTCGGCCTGGTGGAGGCCGATGCCCTGTTGGCCCGACTGGCCGATGAGCGGCGCGGCAGCGATGATGCCGAGCTGCGCCTGGGGGATTTCCCTCCGTTGCGTCCGCAGGGGACGGATCGGGCCGCCTGGGAGGGCTTTTACGGCGAGTATCTGGCCCACCTGGAACGGCTGTGGTGGCCGCCTGGCGATGGTTTGCACGGGCTGTTCGATACCGGGTTGAGCCTCAAGTGGCCCCAACCGCTGACCTGGCTCTGGCTGGAGGGCAATGCGCTGTGGCCGCAGCGCAGCGCGTTGAGTCGGGCCACCGAGCTGGAGCGTTTGTGGGATCGTCACGACGGTGGCTTTTTTAACTACGCCGAACCCCGTGCCGAACACTTGGAAACCTCCAAGCTGTTGCCGGAAAACGCCTGGATGGCGGCCTGGTTTGCCGGCTCTACGGAGCGCAATGAGCAGCAGGCGGCGGCTTCGACGCTTGCTCTGTTGCGGGGCCTGAAGAGTGAGCGGGGTGGCCTTTATCAGGCCCGCCAGGCCGCTCAGGGCTATTATCGCCTGCCGCTGGCGCAGCGCGACACACCACCGCCGGTGGATGATATTGTGCGCGCCGATGCGAACGGTAGTGCGGTGTGGGCATTGGCCTGTGCCGCCGAACGAGGCCTGGATGGGGCACAGGAGCTGGCAGAGGAAACGCTGGTCGGGGTACTGGACAACCTGTGGCGTGATGGCCGCTTGCATCATGCCCGTCGTGGTGCGCAGCTGGGTCAGCAGGTCTGGCCGGAAGACGGGCTTTACCTGATGGCCGCAGCGCTGGCACTGGACAGTCTGGCAGGGGGGGCACAGTGGCGTGAGCGGATCGCCCCCATCAGTGACGAGATCGCGCAGTGGGCCGTCGGGGTGCAGGATGGCGCATTGCATAGCGACCGAGCGGCGATCCTTGCCTGGGTGGCGGTGCAAGCTGAGTATCGTGAGCACTTTGCGGCGGGGACCGTCCAGCATGCGCTACGCCATTTGACCCTGGGGGCAGAGACCCTACCGGATCGTTTGGTGCCGGGCCTGGCCGCCTGGCAGCGTCTGCTGGGGGAGAAGGAGCAGGGCTCGGCCTGCCTTAACGGATGACTTCTCCCTGCTCCAGCAGTGGGACACGCAGGGCCTCGAAGTTTTCCGGCAGTACATATTGCAGCACATCGGAGCCGCGCTGGTTGAGGGCGATGTCCAGCCCCAGTTGTGGGTAGAGCCAGTGTTCCGACTCGCCGCCGGGCAGGGCGATGCGTTCGCCAGGGGTGCCGAAGCGGCGTTCTACCAGCTCGGGCTCCAGGCGTGAGCGGGGCAGGTAGGTGATGCTGTGGATGGGGGCTTGTCGTGCGGCTCCCTGGTCGGCACTGCTGAGGGTGACCTTGCGGGTGCCGCTGCCCATGGTGGCCATGCGCACCCCCCGCTCATACATCGCCTCCAGCTCCTCGTTGCTGAAATCAAGCACCACGACCATCTTGGCGCGTAGTCCACCCAGGCCGACGTTGTCGAAGAAGCCTTCTACCACGCGCTCACCACTGTCGCGGGCAAACAGGCTGAGCACGACCGGATCACCGATGCGCCGTTCCAGCTCGCCCATCGGGCTTTTCCCCAGGGTGACACCAAACACCTGGGTGCGGCCCTCATCGTCTTGTTCGACCTGCCAGGGAAGGTGGGCACTTGCTTCCTTCTGACTGCTGGGGATCACCATTGCCAGGGCGAGCAGCAGCAGGGTGCCGAGGATCACTCCGGCGAAGATGTGGCGTTCTTTGATCTTCATGCGCTCGTTTCGACGGGTTGCATGCCTGCCGGTGGCGGGAATTTCTTCACCAGCGATTCGGGCACCAGGCCGGTTTTTGCCTTATGCACCGCATCGGACTCCATCACGATCAAGACCAATACAGTCAGCAGGGTGGGCAGCATGGCCACACCGCCCATGGCGTAGTGGCCGGGACGCAATTGGCTGGCGTCACCACCGACGCTGAGCAGTAGCCCACCGACGACCACGCCAATCAAGGCCAGCACGCCGATAAACAGCTTGCTGCG
>SLDE01000174.1 GCA_007125455.1 Ectothiorhodospiraceae bacterium | reverse complement strand
TGCAGATAGGAACCGCATCAAATCTCTCCTGAAAATAGATTCAATAATCCTTGGTGTTGCGTGTCAGTCAGTGTCCGTGTCGGCTGGTGCAAAAACAGCGCCGTGAAAATGCGGCACCATCACATTCGGCAAATCCGGGCGCACAGCGAGCGTTTCGGTGTTTCGACCGCGACCTTTGTATAACAGAGCGTAATCGGGGACGTACCACGTTTTAATCACCAAGGAAGGAGCCACCATGCCACGCAGAGCAAGGATCCTGCTGCCACACACGCCAATCCACATCATTCAACGCGGGAATAATCGCCAGGCCTGTTTTTATGCAGAGCGTATCTACTCGCCCCCTTCTCCCCTTGAGGGGAGGGGGTGAAGGGGGCGAGCAGTTACTGTAAGTCTATTTCAACACAGAGGTCACAGAGGACACAGGGATGTGAAGTGCAAAGGCGCTACAGAAACGATGGTGAACGGGTAACTACCCCACCCAGGCATTATGTAGGCCGGGCTTCAGCCCGACATTGTGGATAGTAGCCAAGCGCCTGTCGGCCTAAAGGCCGAGCTACATGGCATGGGTTTTTCTCTGTGTGCTCTGTGCCCTCTGTGTTGAAAGGTTGTATCTACTTGCCCCCTCTCCCCCAATGGGGGAGAGGGAAAAAAGGGGGCGAGTAGCTACTTTAATTATTAGCCATTGGTGGTAGATAAATGAGTTTCAATGAAGATAAGCGTTACGTTGGTATGCACAATGATTTCTGCGACGGTATGACGCATACAGGCAAGGTCATTCGCGATGCACAGGCCTTTGCTTTCATTCCTGAAGATGAGAGCTGCGAGGGATGGCTGATGAGCGATATCCAAACGCTCTGGCATAAGGTGGATGAGGAATGGGAAAAATATGGCTTTCTGGTAGCCAAGCTACCTGAGGAGGTTCGTGCACGCTTTTTGCGGATCCATGGCGAGGCCATACAGCGTGCCAAGGCGGCTGGCTGGGATGGTGAAGTGGAGTTGCAGGACGATAAATAGCCCATAGCAGCTAGACCGTGGCGCCTTCAACAGGGTGACTGAGGTGCACAAGACAGTTGGGTAGGCATCAGGCAGGATCTACATCCCTGTAGTTTGCGGCCTGAATACTGCTTACAGTTTTATTCTCTCCAGCCCCAGCTCGGGGTGTTTCTCCAGGGTTTGGCTGTCGGTGATCACGGCGATGCTGGCGTTTTCGGTTTTGAGCCAGGTTTCGGCTACACGCTTGAGATCGGCCTCACGCACGGCGAGGATGCGCGCGCGGTAGCGGCGGCGTTGTTCGGGGGTGCGCCCGTGCAGTGAGCCGTGGAAGGTTTTCTTGGCCTCGCCAGCGGGGGAGCCCGGTTTGTCGATGGAGCTGACGATGCCGAGGATGGCTTCTTCTACCAGACGCCATTCGTGCTGGTTATCGAGTAGCCACTGTACCGATTGGTCGAAGTCGGCCAGGGTGTCGTTCAGACGGGGGTCGCGGTAGGAGAAGAAGCGAAACGCGCCGCTATCTGGATCAAAGCTGGCACCGCCGCCGTAGGCACCGCCCTGTTCGCGCACCGCGCGGTGCAGGAAGTTGTTGCGCAGGAAGGCGGCCAGCACGGTCAGGGCCGGGGCATCTTCATGTTCGGCGGGCACACAGGGGTAGGCCTTGGCGCAGAAGTTGACTTGGGTGGAGGTGGTCCAGGCCTGGCGCAGTTGCCCGCTGGCGGCGGGCGCGGCGAAGGGCTGGCCCGCTGCCATGGCGGGGGCCTGTTGCCACTGTTGGCCTAGGGCCTGACGCATCGCGCCGAGTTGTTCGGCCTCGCCGACCAGCAGCAGTTGGCGCGGGGCCTGGGTGAGCCGTTGGTGTAGGGCGGCCAGTTTGTCGGCCAGGGCCTTGAGTGCTGCGGCATCGTCGAGGCTGTCGTCCAGCGCCTTGAGTGCCTTGATCCCGGCCAGCCCGCTCCAGCGGTGTTGCAGCGCGGCATTGGGGGCCAGTCCACTGCTGGCGGCGGCCATGGCCAGTGCATGTCCGGCCTGGGTGACGCGTTCTTCCCGATACATGCGCTCCTGGGCTACCAGTTCGCGGATGCGCGGCAGCTCGTCGAAGCGGGCGGCGGTAAAGATCCCGTGCATCATCTCGCCCAGTTTGTCGTGGTTGCGTAGCAGGGCCTTGCCGGAGAGGGTGAAAACGGTGCGATCACGCTGTACGTCGGCCACCGTGCCTCGGATCGCGGCACTGGCACCGATCCCGCCGGTGACTGCGGCCTGTATTCCCTGGGCCTGCAGGTAGTCCAGTTCACCGTAGCCGACCTCGGGCAGGATCTCGGTGTAGAGTGGCAGCAGCTCGGCCAGCTCGCTGTCCAGTTCGGGCAGGTCGACCACGATCTGTTGGTAGACCAGGCCGTTGGTGCCTCGGGCGAAGCAGGTGGCGGGCATTCCGGCTATCTGGTGCTCCTCGCCATTGGGGATGCTGAGTTCGGCCGGGACGTCTTCCAGGGTGACGCAGGGCAGCATCTCCGGATCGTCCTGCTGGTTTTGGCGGGCGAGCAGGGCCTGGGCCTGTTCGATCACCCGCTGCTTGTGGCTCTCATCCATCTTGGCACGGATGGCTGCCAGACGTGTAGCCTCGGCGGCGGCCTGTTCCTCGCTGAGTTTGGGATCGGGTGTCATCACCAGCCGTACCCGGTGCGGGTTATCAAGGATCTGGCGTGCCAGGGACTTGATGAAATTCGGATCCTGGATCTGTTCGCGCAGTTTGGCCAGCGCTGGGTCGATATCGATCGCCTCGATGGCATCGGCACCGTGCAGGATCGGGCTGAGGCCGTGCACCATCAGTTGCAGGCCGAAGGGGAAGCCATCGCCGCTGATCTCGCGCTGGGACAGTTCCAGTTGGTGCAGCTCTGCCTCGACCATTTCCTGCGGCACGCCTTCTTCGGCGACTTGTTTGAGGACATCCAGCACCAGGGTCTCCACCGCCTCGGCATGTTCCGGGTTGCTGCCCTCCAGCCCGGCGGAGAACATCATCTCGCGGGTGGAGTCGGACAGCCCGCATAGCGGCGAGGGTGCGCAGCCCAGCTCGGTGGTCTCCAGCGCACGGCGCAGCGGCGAGGCGCCGTTGTCGAGCAACACCCCGGAGAGCAGATGGCCGCGCAGCACCGCTTCGGCGTCGGTGGCCTTGTCGAGCAGCCAGCCGATCACGATGTGGGTCTTGTCGCTGGTATCCTCCTCGCCATCGAGGGCGTAGCGGTCCTCCACCTGGCGTGGGGCCGAGTAGCGCTGTTCGTCGGGCACCGCGATATCGATCTTCAGGGTATCAAACTCTTGGAGCGCCTGATCCTCAAAGCGGGCCTGGTGTTCGGCGGCGGGGATATCGCCATAGCTCATGAACACCGCATTGCTGGGGTGGTAATGGCGGGCGTGAAAGTCTTTGAGCTGCTGGTAGCTGAGATCCGGTATATGGGCCGGGTCACCACCGGAGTTGTGGTGATAGGTGATGGTGGGGAACAGCTCGCGGGTCATCGCCTGGTAGAGCGCCGACACCGGAGAACTCATCGCCCCCTTCATTTCGTTGTAGACCACCCCCTTGAACACCAGATCGCTGTTGGGGTTGTCGGCCTCGGCAAACTCCACCCGGTGGCCCTCCTGGAGGAAGTCCAGCTCGTTGAGGCTGGGGAAAAACACCGCGTCCAGATAGACATCCAGCAGGTTGTCGAAGTCCTTGCGGTTGCGCGTGGCGAAGGGGTAGGCGGTCCAGTCCGGCGCGGTGAAGGCGTTCATGAAGGTATTGAGCGAGCGGCGTGTCATCATGAAGAAGGGATCGCGCACCGGGTACTTGCGACTACCGCACAGGCTGGTGTGTTCCAGGATGTGGGCCACCCCGGTGGAATCCTGCGGCACGGTGCGAAAGGCCACCAGGAAGGCGTTCTGATCATCCTCGGCGGCCAGATGGAAGTGCTGGGCGCCAGTTACCCGATGGCGGTACTCTTCCAGGCCGATATTCAGGGCCGGAATGTGGTGCGAGCGGATGAAATCGAAGGCGGGGTGGGCTTGGCTCATGTGTCGGTGGATCCCTTTGGTTGGTGGAACACTACCCCAAGAGGTTTGGGCAAAGGGGGGAGTATACAAGTGACTGGCGTCGATTGGCATGTGGTACTATGATTGTACATACAATTAAATACTGGGATGTGAGTAGTCAGGGTCATGGAGATCGGCTTTGATACAGCCAAGAACGAGGGAAATATCCGCGAGTGGGGGCTTTCGTTCTAACGTGTGGTGGAGTTTGATGGCGAAGATGCCGTCTATTTAATCGATGATCGGCGGGAGTATGGCGAAGTTCGCTATATTGCCGTAGGTTATCTTGAACGTCGGCTGCACGTACTCTGCTTCACGGAAACGCAATGGGGCATTCGGGTCATCAGTTTCCGCAAGGCAAACCCACGAGAGGCAAAAAGATATGGCAAATCCCAAACCGTTGACCGATAGGGATGGTGAGGTTCGGGGGCTGGACAAGGATGACCTGAGCAATGCGCAATCGCTCGCTTCGCTCCCGTTGGGCCTTGGTAAAAAGCTTGGGACCCGTGGCGTGCAAAAGACCCCGACCAAAGAACGCATTACCATCCGTCTATCACCCGAGGTAGTTGAGCGTTTTCGTGCGACGGGGGCCGGTTGGCAGACCCGTATCGACAGCGCGCTCAAGGACTGGTTGAAAAATCATCAGCCTTGATGCTTGTCAGCGCCGCACCCTAGGAGTGCCTGAATGAACTGGAAGTCTATAACAGCTTGGCTGTTGCCGGTGTTGTTGGCTGCCTGCGCCACCCCGGTACCCCGTGATGCGGAGTTTGCGAACATTGATACCGGGGCGCTCCCCCCGGCGGATCGTCACTTCAATATTCCCGGTCTGAGTAATTGCACCACCAACCAGGACCGGTCCTTCAAGCTCAACAGCCAAGAGCCGGTGACGATTATCCTGCACGGCTGTTTTGGTTCGGCGGCACGTTTTCGTGCGCTTTCTCAGGTCTACGCCTTTCATGGCCAGCAGAGTATCTGTTTTAGTTATAACGACCGCGACAGCCTGTATAAAAGCGCCGATGAGTTTGCCGAGGCGCTGAACAGCTTGGCTGCTGAAATGGATCATCCTGAGTTTCATATCATCGCCCACAGCCAAGGTGGCCTGATCGCCCGCCGGGCCTTGGCTCAGGGACACCATCCCACATTGAACCAAACCCCCGTAGAGCTGGATCTGGTGACCATCTCCTCGCCATTCGCCGGTATCGCGGCGGCCAATCACTGCGCATCCACCACCGCCCGGGCTATTAGTTTGGGCCTGGTTGTGCCGGTCTGTTGGGCCATCAGTGGTGGCAAGTGGTTTGATATTACCTGGCGCTCTGACTTTATCCAGCAGCCCGGTGAGCTGCTTACCCAGGTGCGAGAGCATGTGAAGATCGTCACCGATGAGAGCAACACCTGCCGGGTGTATGATGAAGCAGGACGTTGCGTAAAAAGCGACTTTGTCTTCTCCCTGGAGGAGCAGTATTTCCCGGCCATCGATCAGGATAGGCGGGTATCCAATGTGGAGATCCATGCCGGACACGCGCAGATCGTTGGCGATCACCAGGTGGTACCCTACCAGTTGATCGAAGAGCTGCAACGCCAGGGCCTGATGCGCTCCACCCCCGTACATCGTCAGTCGGCCCTGGAAGCCCTGTTGGCCCGCCTCTACCTGGAATAAGCCGCATACACCTATGAATCATGTCAATGTGCTCATCATCGGCGCCGGTGCCGCCGGGCTGATGTGCGCCGCCGAGGCGGCGCGCCGTGGTCGCTCAGTGCTGGTGCTGGATCAGGCCGCCAAGGCGGGCAACAAGATCCGTATGTCCGGCGGTGGGCGCTGTAACTTCACCAACTACGATGTTGGCCCGCAGCACTACCTCTGCCACAACCCTCACTTCGTTAAATCGGCGCTGAGCCGCTTTACCCAGTGGGACTTCCTCGCCCTGGTGGAGCGCTATGCTATCCCCTGGCACGAACGCGAACACGGTCAGTTGTTTTGTAATGACAGCTCCAAAGATATCCTCGATATGCTACTGGCCGAGTGCCGCGAGGCGGGGGCCAGCTTGCAGCTGAAGACCACCATTGAACGGGTGGAGCGGAGCGGGGAGGGGGGCTTTGTATTGCACAGCTCGCGGGGCGTGTACCGTTGCGAGTCGCTGGTGATCGCCACCGGTGGCCTGTCGATCCCCAGCATGGGCTCCAGCCCGTTTGGTTATCGTATCGCCGAGCAGTTCGGGATCCCGGTCTGGCCACCCTCGGCAGGGCTGGTGCCGTTCACCCTACATGCCAAAGACAAGGCCCTGCTGGCCCCATTGGCGGGGATCGCGGTGGATGCCCAGGTACAGACCGGCGGACAGGCCTTTCGCGAAAACCTGTTGTTCACCCACCGGGGCCTGAGCGGTCCGGTGATCCTGCAGGCTTCCAATTACTGGCAGCCGGGACAGACGCTCCTCATCGACTGGCTGCCCGGCGAGGAGGTGGTGGCCCTGATCGAGCAGGCGCGCCAGCACCACCCCAAACAACAGCTCAAGACCCTGCTGGGTCAATCGCTACCGGCCCGCCTGGTGGCGGTGTTGCTGGACGAGGCCTTGCTCAGCACGCCGCTGGCACAACTGGGCCACAAGGCGCTGGCAGAGATCGAAACGCAACTACAGCACTGGTCGATCCTACCCAACGCCACCGAGGGTTATCGCACCGCCGAGGTGACCCGTGGCGGGGTCGATTGTGACGCCATCTCCTCCAAGACCATGGAGGCCACGGCGCAGCCCGGTCTCTACTTTATTGGCGAGGTGCTGGATGTGAGTGGCTGGCTGGGTGGCTACAACCTGCAATGGGCCTGGTCGTCGGGCTGGTGTGCGGGGCAGTATGTGTGATCTGGAAGACACGCTGCAATACAAGGCATATGCCCTGTGTTGCTATGGGAGGTGAACAATGGGACAGGAAAGATATGTGGTATCTACTCGCCCCCTCTCCCCCAATGGGGGGGATAAAGGGGGAGAGCAGTTACGGTAAATCCATTTCAACACAGAGGTCACAGAGGACACAGGGATGTGAAGTGCAAAGGCGCTACAGAAACGATGGTGAACGAGCCTGTAAAACGAAAAGGGTTGCTCAGCACCCTGGCAACCCTCTCTGCGTTGGGCGAGGATTTTCCTGACGTAGACGACGGACTCACTATCGGGAACTGGCCGAGCTAACCCAGCCTTGCGCCCGCTCAAGCACCTTCGCGAAGGGCAGCGATTCCAGTCTGCCAAACAGGGGATGGCCGCTTAGTTTGGCCTTGCTCAGCTGCGGGGAGCCGACACCGCACAGGAAGCGGGTGAGGGTACGGGGGCTGTCGAGTATGCCGCTCTGCTCTGCCAGCAGGGTGGCGATAGGCCCATCCAGCCCGGCAGGGATCGTGGCCTGGGCGCGTGTTGGCAGTGGCTGCGCTGGCTCAAGACAGCCGCTGCAGTGGCCGCAGTTGCTGTCCAGGGTTTCGCCGAAGTGGCTGGCCAGCTGTGCGGTGATGCAGCCATTGGCAGCGGCCAGTTCGCAGACCTGTTGCAGGCGCTGTAACTCGCCGGCCTCCCGTTGTGCCATGCGTTGGTGTAAGTCATCGGCCAGGGCATTGGGGTCGTGCGGTTGTTTTAATCTTCGATAGCGCAGCCGTACCCCGGCTGCCTGCACCTCCAACATGCCCTGTTCCGCGAGCCAGTCCAGTGCGCTGACAATGCGTTCGCGGCGGGTGTTCAGTTTGGTGGCGGCGGCGTCGGCATCCAGGCTGAGCCAGGTGCGGCCCTTTTGGGCCTGCCGAAACAGGGCGGCGAGAAACTCTCGTCGCTCCCCCTCGAAGCGTGCCAGGATCTCCGCTGAGCTGAGCAGGGGCTTGAATTTGTACTGGCTGTAGAAGGGGGTGCCGCCCTCCAGCAGGCCGTCCAGCTCCAGGTAGGTGAGCAGGGTGCGCAGCACCAGCAGGCGGATATCGTGTTGGTTGGCCAGCTCGTAGAGCGATAGGTCGAACTCGGCCTCGCGCTGGAACAGATCGTGGATCAGGCCCTTTAGGGCGCGGGGTTCCGGGGTGTCGCCGTAGATGAAGTTTTCCAATACATTCAGGTCGTCGGCGCAGAACAGCAATTGACAGACCGACTCCTTGCCATCGCGTCCGGCCCGGCCAATCTCCTGGGCGTAGTTCTCCAGGCTCTTGGGGGGATTGTAGTGGTAGACGTAGCGGATATTGGCCTTGTCTACCCCCATGCCAAAGGCGATGGTGGCCACCACCACCGCCTCGTTT
>SLDE01000030.1 GCA_007125455.1 Ectothiorhodospiraceae bacterium | reverse complement strand
GCGTGAAACCGCCAGATTGTGTATGCTTGCCCCACGACACGTTGATAGACGAGGATACTGGTATGGCACACGTGGACGACCCACGTCCGGCAATTGCCCCGGCACTGTTTTGGAAGGTGTTGGTGGTGGCGAATCTGGGCAGTTTGGCGATCCTGCTGCTGGCCTTTCACTTTATGGCCGATATGGCGATGATGCCCGAGTTGGGCTATTGGTTCATGTTGGGTGGGGTGCTGTTGATCTTCCCGGCAGTCTTCTATCAGGCCCGTACCCGGCGTCGGGCAGAGGAGCGCCCTGCCGGTGAGACGGAAAATGCCCGTCAGCTCAAGCAACTCAACCAATTGGTGCCGGCTGTGGCGCTGGCCGAGCTGCCAGGCTTGATGGCCACCCTGTATTATCTGTTTAGTCGTGAATGGCTGGGTACCATTATCCTGCTGGTCATCACTGTGGTGTTGCTGATGCGCAGCAAGCCACAATAATCCTTGTTCAGGGAGAGTAACCATGTATCGAATGACGCTACTGTTGGTGTTGATGTTGCCCGGTTGGGTAATGGCCGGGTTGGTGGGCGAGGAGCTGCGCTATCAGGCCGGTGATACCGAGCTGCACGGCTATCTCGTTTACGATGCGGCGATCGAGGGGCAGCGCCCAGGCATACTGGTAGTACATGAGTGGTGGGGTCACAACGAATACGCCCGTAAGCGCGCCCGCCAGTTGGCCGAGATGGGCTACACCGCCCTGGCGGTGGATATGTATGGTGAGGGCAGGCAGGCGGACCACCCCAGCGACGCCGGTAAGTTCGCCGGGGCGATACGCAATAATATGCCGCTGGCCCGCGAGCGCTTTGAGGCGGCGATGCAGGCGCTCGATGCCCACCCGACAACCGGAAAGCAGACGGCGGCGATCGGCTACTGCTTTGGTGGGGGGATCGTGTTGGAGATGGCGCGTCGCGGGCTGGATCTGGCAGGGGTGGTCAGTTTCCATGGCAGTGTGGCCACCGATCAGCCAGCCCGTGCCGGAGAGGTGCAGGCAAAGGTGCTGGTGCTCAATGGGGCCGAAGACCCGATGGTGACTAATGAGCAGATCGCCAGTTTTAAGCAGGAGATGAGCCAGGCCGGGGTGGATTATCGCTTTATCGATTACCCCGGCGCGGTGCATGCCTTTACCAACCCCGAGGCGGATCGTTTCGGCGAGCAGTTTGGTCTGCCGCTGGCCTACCACGCCGAGGCTGACCGGCAGTCCTGGCAGGTGATGCAGGAATTCTTTGACGGGCTGTTTGCACAGTAGGAGACGGTAATGGCTGAGACGGGTTTTCGTGTGGTGCTCACCGGTCAGATCCAACCGGATCGAGACCTTGCGGCAGTGAAGGAACGGGTGGCGGCGCTGTTCAAGGTGCCGACAGAGAAGGTGGACAAGCTGCTGGGCGGACAGCCGGTGGTGATCAAGAAAGGGCTGGATGAGGCCACCGCGAAGAAATACCACCAGGCACTGAGCAAGGCCGGGGCCGAGTGCCGGGTAGTTGCTGCGCCCAAGGCCGATGCTGCGCCGGTGCCAGCGCCCGCCCAGGCGGAACAGCCGACGGCGACGGCTGCCGCAACGGCGGACGGTGCAGCGACGCTGGCCCAGGACGATGACGATACCATCCCCAGCGTGGATTCCGGCCTGCGCAAGTATGTGGTCAAGCAGGCACCACAGGCGCTGGGTGAGCTGGAACAGGTCAGTGTGGATGAGCCGGGGGTAGTGATTGTGACGCCTGAGGAGGTGCCGCCGCCCGAGCTGGATCTGAGTGGTCTGAGCGTGGATGAGCCAGGAGCCGTCCTCACTGAGCCCGAGGAGGTGCCCGAGCCAGAGGTGGATCTGAGTGGCCTGAGCATGGATGAGCCGGGGGCGGTGTTAACCGAGCCGGAAGAGACCACCGAACCCGAGGTGGACATCAGCGGCCTGAGCATGGACGAGCCCGGCGCGACCCTGGTGGAGGGGGAAGAGGTGGAAGCACTGGATATCGATACCAGCAAGCTGGATCTGGAACGCTAGCGTGGTAGAGAGTGTTGAACAGCGCGTACAGCGCTTTGCTGCCAGTAAACTGACTCCCCTGCTCAAGGGCAGCATGATCGGGGTGGAAAAAGAGAGCCTGCGGGTCAACAGCGATGGCAAGATCGCCCAAACCCCCCATCCGCGGCAGTTCGGCTCGGCGCTCACCCATCCCTATATCACCACCGACTACTCCGAGGCCCTGCTGGAGTTTATCACCCCGCCCTTTCACCGTTCGGGCGAGGCGCTACGCTTCCTGCGCGACCTGCAGCAATTTGTCTACAACCGCATGGACCATGAGCTGTTGTGGTCGACCAGCATGCCCTGTGTGGTCAGTGGCGAGGGGGGGATCCCCATCGCCCAGTACGGCCCCTCCAATGCCGGGATGATGAAGAGCATCTACCGCCAGGGGCTGGGCCATCGTTACGGGCGGGTGATGCAGGTGATCGCCGGGGTGCATTTCAACTATTCCTATAGCGATGCCTTTTGGCAGGCGCTACAACAATTAGAGGGCGATGAGCGTTCGCTGCAGGACTATGTCTCGGCGCGCTACTTCGATCTGATCCGTAACCTGCTGCGTCTAGGCTGGCTGATCCCCTATCTGTTCGGTGCCTCGCCAGCGGTGTGCAAGTCCTTCTTGGGTGGCCGCGAGAGCGAACTGGAAAGCTTCGACGAATACACCTACTACGAGCCCTACGCCACCTCGTTACGCATGGGGGACATCGGCTATCAGAACAACAAGGAAAACGAGACCGGGATCAAGGCCGATTACGATAGCCTGGCGGCCTATGTGGAGAGTCTGCAGTGCGCCATTAGCACCCCCTGTCCGGACTACCAGAAGATCGGGGTCAAGGTGGACGGTGAGTATCGCCAGCTCAACGCCAATATCCTGCAGATAGAGAACGAGTACTACAGCACGGTGCGCCCCAAGCAGCTATTACAGGGTATGGAGAAGCCCACCACCGCCCTGCAGCGGCGTGGGGTGCGCTATATCGAGCTGCGCTCGCTGGATGTGAATGCCTTCGATCCACTGGGGATCAACGAACACCAAATGCAGTTCATCGAGTCGCTGATGCTTTACTGCCTGTTGGCCGACAGCCCGCCGATCAGCCCGCTGGAGCGGGTGGAGATCGACCAGAACGAGATGCTGGTGGCCCACCGCGGGCGCGAGCCTGGGCTTAAACTGATGCGTCGTGGTGAGGCGCTCCCCCTGCGCGACTGGGCCGCAGCGATCTGTCGCGAAATGGAGCCAGTTTGTCGCCTGCTTGATGCTAACTTCAGCGAACAACCCTACCAGCAGGCGCTGGCCAGGCAGCAGCGGGTGGTGGCCAATCCGGCATTGAGCCCGTCGGCCAGGGTGCTGGCGGAGATGCGCAGTGGTGGGGAAAGCTTTTTTGAGTTTGCCCGGCGCAAGTCCCTGGAGCACCAGTGGTACTTCGCCGAGCTGCCGGTCGCCGAGGAGCAAGAGCAGATGCTCAGCGAGCTGGCACAACGCTCATGGCTGCGCCAGCAGGAGATCGAAGCGTCGGACAAGCTGAGTCTGGATGACTATCTGGCGGCCTACTTCAAGGAGGGCTAAGGGGGCGGATTTCAGCCGTTGTTGGTGACCAGGGTCTGCAATTGGTAAAGATAGCGCTGCAGCTGCATGTTCTCCTGGGCACCCAGCGAGAGGAAGCTGGCGCCGTAGCGTGGTAGTAACTCCTTGCCGTGGCGATACTGGCCCTCATTGCGGATCTGGATATCCACCTGCAGGTCGCCGTACTCCGGCAGGCTCAGGCGACAGCGATGGTACTGTTCCAAAAGGTTGGGTCGAAAGCCTCCTTCCGTGTCGACCAGACACAGCCCACCCAGCCCCAGATCCAGTACCTTTAGCGCCAACTCTCGCTCATCGGCGAGCTGGACCAGCAGCGAGGGGGAGTGGATGCGCGGCACCTGTACCCGGAAGTATTCGCGGCGTTGCAGGCGAAACAGCGAGTCGGGGATGGCGGCAGCGATGGCCGGCTGACCCTGAAACTTGGCCAGGCGCAGCTGGGTGCATGTGAACTTCACCGGCACCCCGTTGCTGCGAGTGGTACAGACCAATTTACCTGAGCCTATGGCGCGCTGGGTGATGGCATCGTCCGGCCCCACATCCAGCACCACCAGACCACGCTCATTGAGCACCCCCAGCACGGCAGTGAGGATGAACTCACTGCCGGCATTAAAGTAGGCGGTGAGGATATCCGGCTTCTTGCTCAGGTTTACCAGTTCGGTGCTGATCTCACGCTTATTGTGTAGCAGAAAGCGCTCATGTTCGCCGACGGCGTCCAGTGAGGTCTGTTCTGCGTTGTGGTAATCGGGCATTGCCACCTGCCTGTGGGTTGTCGGGGTGCTGATTCACCCCGGATTATCCCATATTTATCGCCCTTTGCGAGTCAATTACGGGTTATGGCTTCCTGGCGGGCAGTTAATCGCAAAACCGCCGCCCATTGCAAGTACCCGCATCAAACGGACCACATCGCGTCCTTGCCCGGTGGCAAGATGTGTGGGCAGTGACCGGGATAGGCCCGGTGACGTACAATAGCCGCCCGGCAAGATGGCGATAAGTGATGCTCTATCCTGATAAATTTGATGTGATCGTGGTGGGTGGTGGCCACGCGGGGACCGAGGCGGCACTCGCTGCCGCACGGACCGGCTGTCACACCCTGCTATTGAGCCACAACATCGACACCCTTGGTCAGATGTCCTGCAACCCGGCGATCGGCGGGATCGGCAAGGGCCATCTGGTGCGCGAGGTTGATGCCCTGGGCGGTTTGATGGCCCGCGCCACCGATCGGGCGGGGATCCAGTTTCGCACCCTCAATGCCAGCAAGGGGCCGGCGGTGCGCGCCACCCGCGCCCAGGCGGATCGCCAGCTCTACAAGGCAGCGGTGCGCGAAGCGCTGGAGAATCAAGCTGGGCTGTGGCTGTTCCAGCAGGCGGTGGAGGATCTGATCCTTGAAGGGGACGAGGTGGCCGGGGTGGTCACCCAGATGGGACTACGCTTTGCCGCACGCACGGTGGTGCTGACCGCCGGGACCTTCCTGGGCGGCCTGATCCATATCGGTCAGGTCAACTACGAAGGGGGGCGCGCCGGCGATCCGCCCGCCAACAGCCTGGCCCACCGCCTGCGTGAACTGCCGTTTCGCATCGACAGACTCAAGACCGGCACCCCGCCACGGCTGGATGGACGCAGCCTGGATTACAGCGCGATGCAGGCACAACCGGGGGACGAGCCGCGCCCGGTGTTTTCCTTTATGGGTAGCCAGGGCGACCACCCCCCGCAGGTGGACTGCCATATCACCCACACCAACGAACAGACCCACGAGATCATTCGCAGCGGCCTGGATCGCTCGCCCATGTACAGTGGGGTGATCGAGGGGATCGGGCCGCGCTACTGCCCTTCTATCGAGGACAAGGTGGTGCGCTTTGCCGAACGCACGGGCCACCAGATCTTCGTCGAGCCCGAGGGGCTGCACACCCACGAGATCTACCCCAATGGGATCTCCACCTCCCTCCCCTTCGACGTGCAACTGGCCCTGGTGCGCTCGATCCGGGGCTTTGAGCAGGCCCATATCCTGCGCCCCGGCTACGCCATCGAATACGATTTTTTCGACCCCAGGGAACTGAAACCCAGCCTGGAGAGCAAGCATCTACAGGGTCTGTTCCTGGCCGGCCAGGTGAACGGCACCACCGGCTATGAGGAGGCCGCTGCCCAGGGCTTGCTGGCGGGTCTCAACGCCGCCCGCCAGAGTCGTGGTGAAGCGCCATGGTCTCCCCGCCGGGACGAGGCCTATCTTGGGGTGCTGGTGGACGATCTGATCAGCCGGGGTACCGCCGAGCCCTACCGCATGTTCACCTCCCGCGCCGAATACCGCCTGCTGCTGCGTGAAGACAACGCCGATCTGCGCCTCACCCCCATCGGGCGTGAGTTGGGCCTGGTGGACGACAGCCGTTGGGCCGCCTTCGAGACCAAGCGCGAAGCGATCGAGCAGGAACGCCAGCGCCTGCGCGATACCTGGATCCGCCCCGGTAATACGGCACAGGAAGAGGCGGTATTGGGCAGTGTATTGACCCGTGAATACCGCATGGAGGAATTGCTGCGCCGCCCCGAGGTCAGCTACGACAGCCTTTACACCCTGGTTGACGGCTTGCAGCCTGCAAGCGACCCCCGGGTTGCCGAGCAGGTCTCCATCCAGCTTAAATATGCCGGCTATATCGAACGACAGAGCGAAGAAATCGCCAGGGCGCTCCGCCATGAAGAAACCGCGATCCCGGCCGATCTGGACTATACCCAGGTGCGCGGACTCTCCGCCGAGGTCAGCGAAAAACTGCAACGCCAGCGCCCCGCCACCCTCGGTATGGCCTCGCGCATCCCTGGCGTCACCCCCGCCGCTATCTCCCTGTTGCTGGTTCATCTCAAAAAGACATCAACACAGAGAGCACAGAGCACACAGAGTGATGAATGTGAGTGAGCAGATTATGAAACGAAGCAAGTACCGGTTCGCGCAGCACAGCGTATGTATGCTCCCTGCCCTCTGTGCTCCCTGTGTTGAAAGGATTTTTTAGTGATGGACTTAAGGGCTAGGTTGGAGGATGGCATTCGGCGGCTGGGTCTGGCGCTGCCGGAGGCGACGGTGGACGGCTTGCTGGCCTATCTGGCCATGTTGGTCAAGTGGAACCGGGCCTTTAACCTGACCGCCGTGCGCGATCCGATGGAGATGGTCACGCGCCATCTGCTTGACTCACTGGCGGTGGCGCCGCATCTGCATGGCGAGCGGATCATCGATGTGGGCACCGGGGCCGGCCTGCCGGGGATCCCGCTGGCGCTGGTCTATCCCGAGCGCCAGTTTGTGCTACTGGACAGCAACAGCAAGAAGACCCGCTTTCTGGTGCAGGCCAAGGCCGAGTTGGGGCTGGCCAATGTCGAGGTGATCCACGCCCGGGTGGAGGGGTATCGCCCTGAAAAGGGCTTTGATTGCGTAATTTCTCGCGCCTATGCCTCAATTGCTGATATTCTGCACAGTTCCGGCCATCTGCTGGAAGGTCAGGGGGAGTTTGTCGCCATGAAGGGTGCCCTCCCCGAGCAGGAGTTGGCGGCGATGTCGTCGCCATGGCAGCTACGGGAGGTCATCCCCCTGCAGGTGCCCGGCCTGGATCAGGAACAGCGCCACCTGTTGCGGATTGTCGCGCAACAGGGGCAGTGAGAGGGGGATTTATGGGCAAGATCATCGCAGTGGCAAACCAGAAGGGTGGCGTGGCCAAGACCACCACCTGTATCAATCTGGGTGCCTCCCTGGTGGCGACCAAACGCCGGGTGTTGCTGATCGATCTCGACCCCCAGGGCAACGCCACGGTGGGCAGCGGGATAGACAAGGATAGCCTGGAGACCAGTAGCTACCACGTGCTGCTCGGCAAGGCACCTGCCGCGCAGGTGATCCGCCACAGCGACTCCGCAGGCTACGATATCCTGCCCACCAACGGCGATCTGACCGCCGCCGAGGTGGAGTTGATGAACATGATGGTCGCCCGCGAGCAGCGTCTCAACCAGGCCCTGCAAGAGGTGCGCGACAACTACGACTTTATCCTCATCGACTGCCCGCCCTCGCTCAATATGCTCACCCTGAACGCGATGGTGGCCGCCGACTCGGTGATGATCCCCATGCAGTGCGAATACTATGCCCTGGAGGGACTGACCGCCCTGCTCAATACCATTGAAGAGATCCGGGCCTCGGTCAACCCGCGCCTGGAGGTGGAAGGTCTGCTGCGTACCATGTACGACCCACGCAGCAACCTCTCCTCCGATGTCTCCGGCCAGTTGATCATGCACTTTGGCGACAAGGTCTACCGCACCGTGATCCCGCGCAACGTGCGCCTTGCCGAGGCCCCCAGCCACGGTATGCCCGCGCTGCACTACGACCGCAGCTCCCGGGGCGCGGTGGCCTACCTGGCCCTGGCCGGCGAGATCCTGCGCCGCTCCGGTCAGCCCCAAGTACAACAGGCGGCGGTTTAACAACATTTCAACGCAGAGGACGCAGAGAACGCCGAGGATAGGATTGGGTGAGTCAGCAGCTTGGCCTGTGACGAGACGCTATCAGTAACACAGACTATGTCATAGCATAAAATACCCAGCGAACTCTGCGCCCTCTGCGTTAAAAGCTTTTAAGATTTAAGTGAGTAGATTAACGATGGCGACGAAGAAACGAGGATTGGGTAAGGGTCTGGATGCCTTGCTGGGCAGTGGTTATAGCGGTAGCGTGGCCGCCGATGAGGGCGAGGCCCATCAGACCGATGGCGAGCTGAAG
>SLDE01000122.1 GCA_007125455.1 Ectothiorhodospiraceae bacterium | reverse complement strand
GATAGCAGCGGCAAGGTCATCCATATCCGTCACAGCGCTAATGTCTACGGTAACAGCCGCGTCATCCACTGACAGGGTAACCTCACCGTCGGCAGAGAAATTACCTGCAGTAAGATCCAGTGTTGTGGCATCCAAGGTGTCCGTTGCCTCGGTAATCGTTGCGTCTGTAACGGTAATAGGCGTATCGGCCTCTTCGATATTGGCTGCAGTGCCAGCACTGTCGATCAAGTCGAAGTCGATGGCGATGTTATCCTCTATCCCTTCTTCCAGGGTAAAGACCAGATTGCCATCGACCGCCTGCACGCTGACCTCAGGTGCGGCATCCAGTAGGGCAGCAAGGTCTTCCAAGCTGCCCACATCGGTAATAGTGTACTCAGTGTCGTTAATGTTTACCGTGCCGCTGACACCATCGCCTGCGCCAAAGTCCAGGCGATCAAAACCATTAAAGGTGTGGGTAGGCTCACCCTCGGTCATCAGCTCACGCAGGTCCACCGACTCGGCCGTGGCGATATCCCCGATGGAACGCAGACGCATGCTGGTTTCCAAATCGATATTGATGGTTTCGCCCACGTTGGCACCCACCTGAAAGAGGGCGTTACCAAAGCTACCGTCGAGGATCTTGCGGCCATTGAAGGAGGTCTGTTGTGCGATGCGATCGATCTCGGCCAGGCGCTGTTGCACCTCCTGGTCGAGGGCGGCGCGATCCGAGTCGGAGTTGGTGGCATTGGCAGACTGCACCGCCAGCTCACGGATGCGCTGCAGGTTGTTATTCATCTCGGCCAAGGCACCTTCGCCGGTCTGCGCCAGGGAGATACCATCGTTGGCGTTTCTTACCGCCTGATTAAGGCCACGAATTTGAGTGGTAAAGCGCTCGGTGATCGCCAGACCGGCGGCATCATCCTTGGCACTGTTGATACGCAAGCCGGAGGAGAGGCGTTCCAGCGCAGTGGCCAGTTCGGTTGAGGTTCCTGCCAGATTGCGTTGCGCATTCAGCGACATGATATTGGTATTAATAACCTGGGACACGACACTTCCTCCTATTCATATTCACCACGGGGTGAACGCCTTATGCGTCGCTTATTTCCGTGGTGATGTCTACACCATGGCGTCATGGGAACGACGCCTTGCAGTGGAAAATGCAGGAAGTGTGCCAACTATAAGAACAGGGGCAAGGGGCAAGGTGAAAGGGGCAAGGAAAGGCGTGTTTTGTGCGATTCGGGCAGATTTTATGTGTGGCGTTTTATGTTTGGTATGTACTTATGGCAAAGGGGTTGTGGCAATGGGGAAAATGTTTGCCGGGGCGGCAAGGGATTGCAGGGTAAAGGCAGGGGCAAGGGGGCAAGGGGGCAAGGGAGCAAGGTTCAAGGAAATTCAAAGAATTGGATTTTTAAAAGCTTGAGGCTGTAAGTAAATCTCTGCAGTTAGCCTTGCCGAGCGTTTCCAGACATCCAGATCTTCAAATCGAGCCATATAACCTCCCTGCCTTCTTGCCCCTTTCCCCTTTCCCCTTTCCCCTTTCCCCTTTCCCCTTTCCCCTTTCCCCTTTCCCCTAGTCCCTCGTCCCTTTCTTCCTTACAAATAATTAAACAGTGAGAGGTTTTGCACCCGACTGAAGGTTTGTTGCGCGGCCTGCATGCCGGCCATCTGCATGTTCATCTTGCTGATGGTGGAGGCGTAGTCGAGGTCTTCCATTTCGGATTTGATGGTGGTCATGCGAAACACCAGTTCGTCGTTCACTTCGCGCTGGCGATCGACACTATTCATCCGTGCACCGATGGTGGATTGGAATTCCACGACATGGGAGAGCGAGGCATCCAGGGCATCGATGCGGCTGCCGCTCATGGTATCGCGCTCCAGGGCAACGGCGAGCTTGTCGATGGCCTCGAACACCGAGACCATGCTGCTGGCGGAACGAAAACCCGCCTCATGGGCATAGTCGTCCTGATCCACGCGGATGTTTACCGGCCCGGCACCGGGGGTGGTGTTGCGGATGTGCAGAAAGCCGCGCTCGGTGCTGACTTCGTAGCGTTCGCCATCGGCATTGAGTTGACTCTGGATGTCGGCAGCCATGGCGTCGATATCGGGGTAGTTGTCGGTCAGCACAATGGGGCGACCGTCGATGTCCAGGCTGGCGTGGTTGTCGGGGTTGCTGTAGTCCATACGGCTGATGGGACCGAGTTCCACCATCGGCAGACGCACCTTGCCGAAGACCTCAAAGCCGGAGTCGCTATCTGGCACGGTACGTTGTGGGCCGACCTGAATGCGGCGCTGGCCCTGATCGCCGTGGTAGCTAAAGGTGGAGTCTATGCCACTGCCCGGCTCCACCTGGCTGAAGGGTTTGGTGTTGCTGAGGGTGCCTGAAAAGAGGAAATTGTTATTGCCATCAGTGGTATTGGCCAGCGTTAGCACCTCGTCGAGGATCTGGCGCACCTCGGCGGCGATATCCTTGCGTTGATCGGCACTGTAGCTGTCGTTGTTACCCTGTACCGCCAGTTCGCGCGCACGGTGCAGGGCATTGCTGACCGATTTAAGCACCGACTCTTCTTGCCCCAGGCGCATCTCGGCCTGATCGGCGTTGCGATTGAACTGCTCATAAACCGCAATGGACTGATTGATGTCCACCAACGTGGCCGAGGCGATTGGGTCGTCCGCCGGGGTAAGGATGCGCTTGCCGGTGGAGAGCTGCTGCTGGGTCTTGCTGATATCGCCCTGCTGCTTGAGGAGGGCGTCCAACGAGGCCTGCTGAAACATGGCTGTGGATACACGCATGGTCTTCTCCTTAGAAGGCACCCAACAGGGTTTGGAATAATTGGTTGGCCACCGAGATCATCTGAGCATTGGCCTGATAGGCCTGCTGGTATTTGATCATATTGGCCGCCTCTTCATCGAGGTTGACCCCGGAGACCGATTGCACCGCCTGTTCAGCCTGGGTACGCAGAGTGTGGGTGGCATCCTTGTTGATGGAGGCCTGGTGGGCCTGGGTACCGACCCGCGAAACCATCTGGCCGTAGGTGCTTTGATAGGTGGCCGTGCCGCCGATCATCCCCTTGTCGGTTTGCAGCGCCGCCAGGGCCAGGGCGTTACGGTTGTCGCCCACCGCGTTGGGGTTGTCGCTGAGCACAAAGGCATCGCCGTCATCGGGGAGACCATTAAAGGTGAAGCTCAACATGGCCACTTCATCGTCGCCAATATCGTCATCGCTGGCGTACTTGATCACTCGGTAGCTATCATCGACGGTGTTGTGCAACAGCTTGTAGGTGGCCCCACCATCAGTGTTCGGGTTATAGTCGATGGGGGCCGGGACAGGCTCAATACCGGAGAAGCTCAGTTGATTGAGGGCCTCGGGCTCGCGCTGTTCAAAGAAACCGCTGAGCATCGCCCCCGCCCCTTGACCTGCCACCACCACATCACCGGTGCCCTCGGTGTTGTTGGTGATGGTCAACTGCCCCCCGGCCAAGCTAACCGCGTAGTCGTTCCCTGCGATCGCATTAAGCTGAGACTGAATTTCATCAGCGACATCCGCATAATCACCATTGAGCAGCACCTCGTGCCCATCCACCGTAAAGCGAACCTCGGCACCGCCGGACTCACCGGCAGAGTTGACAAAACCCACATTGCGCGCCGCTGCGCTGACGGAACCTATCGCGATGGCGTCCTCGCTGCCGTCCTGGCTGAAGACCAGTTGGCCCTGATGGGTCTCGACGCTGTAGTCGGTCAGCCCCTCGGCAGCCAATACACCGTTGATATGGGAGGCCACACCGGCCAGGTCGCCCTCGGCGTATTGGCCACTCAACTCAATGGGGGTGCCATCAATGGTGAAGCTAACGCCGTCCAGATCCCAGGGGCCATTACCAATATCCTGGATATTGATACCGCGGAAGGTGCCGCCGCCGGTGAAGTCGGCGGTGCCGGCAGCCCAGTCGATCGCCAGGCCCTCATTGGCATTTAGTGCGCCAACATCGTACAGCGCAAGATCGATGGTATCGGTCCAGGGAAAACCGGTGCCGTTAAAACTGATGGTGATATCATCGCCCAACGGTAGGTAGGTAGGATCCAGCGCGGTGACATTATCGATCTTGCCAGTACCCACATTACTTGGCATTCCCTGGGCATTGACCCATTCGCTGCCCTGAATGGCACCGGCGGCGGCGATGCGCTCGGGATCTTCGATGGCGGTATCAAACCACCTGGCCGCCTCGCTGGTCGGCCGAATCAGATACCGGTCGCCTTGCACCGCAACCACGGAATTGAGATCGATACGCAAGCCATCGATCAGGATCTCCTCTTCCGTCGCTGCGGCGGTGGCCAGGGACTGGCCGGTCTTGTAGTCGGTCAGTTTCCAGTTGCCGTCGTCAAAGCGCAGGAGGTAGTCCTTGGTGGTGAGCCGGGAGACATCCTCGTAGCTGACCGCCAGCTTGTCATCACTGCTGTTGCCACTCGGTACGAACACCGCCGGATTAAAGCTCTTGAAAAAGTCACCGCCGAGCTGGCCGGTGAGGTCGATCCCCAACTGGTGTAGCTCGTTAAACTGCTCGCTGATCCCGGCGGCGATACGGCCCAGGGCGTTACGTGATTCGTCCAGAATGGAGTTGGAGAATTCCAGGGTGCCCCCCAGGCTGCCGCCCTTGATCAAGCGGGAGATATCGACCCCTTTGCCGCCATCGTCAAGCACCACGGTGGTCTTGCCCTGGACGAGGTCATCGTATTGTACCCGCAGGTCGAGGGTACTCTTGCCTACCACCAAGCCCTGGCCGGAACCGATGAAGACATTCATCATGCCGTCTTTTTGTTCCACGGTCTTCACGTCTACCAGCTCGGCAAGCTTGGTGATCAGATGGTCGCGACGATCCAGCAGGTCGTTGGGCTCACCACCGGCGGCAGCACCACGGGCCAGGGCGATCTCCTCATTCAGCTGGGCGATGCCCTGGGCGATGGTGTTGACCTCATAGACCCCGGCGTGAAGCTTCTGGTTGACCTGTTCGTTAAGGTCGCGCAGGCGATTATCCAGAAAGTGGAAGCGATCGGCCAATGACTCGGCGCTGGTCATCATCACCTGGCGCGCTGGGATGGAGTTAGGGTTGTCGGCCACGCCCTGCACCGAGGCAAAGAATTCGTCCATCATCGGACCCAGACCGGCATTTTGATCCGCCAGCATGTTATCGATCTGGCTGGCCAGCGCATTGAAGTTGTTATAGCGCTCGTAGTTGGCGGTCTGTTCACGCAGTTGGGTGACGAGGAAGTTATCGAAATTACGGCTGATGTCGGTAACGCGCACCCCGGTACCGGCGTAGCCCACACCGATGAATTCGGGGATCTGGGTGCCCAGGCCGGTACGCTGACGGCTATAGCCCTCGGTATTGACGTTGGATATGTTGTGACTGGTGGTGGTCAGCGCACGCTGATAGGCCAACAGACCAGAGGTTCCGATTCCCAGTATATCCGCCATGCTCTTTTACCCTGAATATACCCGACAGCCCAAGCTGCCTGGTGTTAACTTAGCGTCTTGTCCGGGGTAAGCTTTAGCTCCGTCACGGCGGAGCCGATGATCTCACCATCGGCAATACGCTGGATCTTGCTTGCATAGGCCGGGTCGGTAGCGTAACCGGCCTGCTGCAACCTTTCTGAAAACACTGCAATATCCGGGCCAGATTCCAGGGCGTGCTGATAGCGCGGGTTGGCGCGCAAAAAGCCCACGTAGTCGGCAAAGCTCTCCTCAAAGGAATCGTAGGCGCGGAACCAGGCCCGCTCCTTGGCGGCAACCCCGTCGCGGTACTCCAGTGTCTGTATGTTGACCTTATCCCCGTCCCAGCGATGGTCTGCCTTGATATTGAAGAGGTTATGGCTGCTAGTGCCATCTTCGTGGCGGATCACCGATTTGCCCCAGCCGGTCTCGAGGGCGGCCTGGGCGATGATCGCGCGGGGGTCCACATTCAGCTCCCTGGCCGCATCCACGGCATGGGGCCACAGACGGGTGACGAAATCTTCGGGGCTGTCGAAGCGTGCGGGAGCGGCAACGGGCGGCATAGCTTTGCCGCTTTGTTCCGCTTCCGCTACGGGCTCCTTGGTCTCCTGTCGGCTAAAGTGTTGCTGGCCACGCGGCGGCACGGAGAAGTTTTGTGGCTGTAGCCCACCCACAGCACCCTGCCCGCCCTGTTCACTGGCCTGGTTTAGCTCGGGGATGGCGGCCTTGAGTTGTTGTACCAATACCTTGGCCAGGCCGATGCCGTTATCGGCCTGACTCATGCTCAGGCTCAGCTCCTTGTCGAACATATCCTGATAGAGGCGACTGTGGTCGTTATCAAACAGCCCACCTTCACCGCCACCGGCATCACGCATCGACTTGAGCATCATCTGGACGAAGATCGCCTCAAACTGCTGGGCCGTTTGCTCCAGGGCCTCGAGGCTGTTTTCCCCTTTGGCACCCTTGCGCAGGGCGGCCAGATCGGAGAAATCGGTATAGCTGCTGGGGGTAGCGGGTATGCTCATAGTATCAACCGTTTATCAGGTGCTAACGCTGCTATAGGGGCAAGCTGGAGCCCACCCCTTCGCTCAGATCACAATCAGTTCGGCCCGCAGCGCACCGGCCTCTTTGAGCGCCTCAAGGATCGCCATCAAATCGCCGGGGGCGGCACCCACCTGGTTGACGGCTCGAACGATCTCTTCCAGCTCAACACCGGGGTCAAACATGAACATACGCCCCTCGTCCTGTTCGATCTCGATATCGGTACGGGCCACCACCGCGGTCTCGCCTGCCGCCATCGGTGCAGGCTGGCTGACCAATGGGTCTTGGGTAATGGTGACGGTCATGCTGCCGTGGGAGATCGCGGCGGGCATCACCCGTACACTGCTGCCGATCACCACGGTGCCGGTGCGGGAGTTGACGATCACCTTGGCCGGGGCCTCGCCCGGTTGCAGCTGGAGGTTTTCCAGCATGGCGATATAGGAGACCCGCTGCGATTGATCCTGTGGCGCATTAACGCTAATCGAGGTGGCATCCATGGCACGGGCAGTACCGGGGCCGATGGTTTCATTGATCACCTCGGCCATGCGGTAGGCCGTGGTAAAGTCGGAGGTGTGCAGATTAAAGACGATGCTGTTACCGCCTTCGAAACCGGTCTGCACCTCGCGCTCCACGCTGGCACCATTAGGCACCCGCCCCACGCTGGGCACATTAACGGTGATGCGAGAGCCATCGGCCCCCCCAGCACCAAAGCCGCCCACCACCAGATTCCCCTGCGCCAAGGCGTAGACCTGCCCATCCACCCCTTTGAGTGGGGTCATCAGCAGAGTGCCGCCTCGCAGCCCCTTGGAGTTACCCAGGGAGGAGACCGTGACGTCGATGGTCTGTCCTGGCTTGGCAAAAGCTGGCAAGGTCGCCGTCACCATCACCGCCGCAACATTCTGCACCTGCAGATTGACACCGGCGGGCACCGACACCCCCAACTGATCGAGCATGCTCTTCAGGCTTTGGGTGGTAAACGGGGTCTGGTTGGTCTGATCACCGGTGCCATCGAGGCCGACCACCAAGCCATAACCGATCAGCTGGTTGGAACGCACCCCGGCGACATTGGCCAGATCCTTGATCCGTTGCGCCTCGGCGACGGTGCTGGCAAAGAGCAGGACACAGAGAAAAAAGAACTTTGCTTTCATCACACTACTCCTGCTTAGAAGGGCCAAAGCGGGCCGTTAAAGAAGCGCGCCAACCAACCCATACGGTTGGCATCCGCCATGGTGCCCTCACCACTGTAGTAGATCTCGGCATTGGCCACGCGGGTAGAGACCACCGTGTTATCGGGTTTTACATCGTTGGGACGCACGATGCCGGAGAAACGTACATATTCACTACCCTGGTTAAGGGTCAACTGCTTCTCACCACGCACCACCAGGTTGCCATTGGGCAGTACCTCTGAAACGAAGACCGTGATATTGCCACTCAGGCTATTGCTTTGGCTGCTGCTGCCGCTGCCAGAGAAATCATTCCCTTGATTGACCTGGGCACTTAACAGCTCTTCTGCATCCATACCAAACATGGCGGGTGCGCCAAATCCGATCGACTGATCCTTGCTGTGGGAGGTGGAGGCCTGTTTTTGCGCGTTAGTATTCTCTTGCAGCTGCACAGTCAGCAGATCACCGACCCGATAGGCCTTGCGATCGTGAAACAGATTCATGCCGTGGTTCGCCTGATAAAGGCTGCCATTGGTCGGTGTCTGGGGTTCAGCCGGTACCGGAGGAGCCGGAGCGAAGGCCTCCCGATCCCTTGCCTGGTTACCGGTAGTAGCGCAACCAGAAACAGTAAGGACAGCGGTCAGCAGCAATAAGGTCGGCGTAATCTTGACGCGAGGCATCACATCACTCCTTCAGGCTTAAACATTATTGTTCAGATACTGCAGCATCTGATCCGCAGTGGAGATCGACTTGGAATTGATCTCATAGGCGCGCTGGGTCTCGATCATGTTGACCAT
>SLDE01000170.1 GCA_007125455.1 Ectothiorhodospiraceae bacterium | reverse complement strand
TGGCGGCCATCACCGACTGGTTGGATGGTTATCTGGCACGACGTTGGAATCAGACCTCTGCCTTTGGCGCCTTTCTTGATCCGGTGGCCGACAAGTTGATGGTGGCGGTGGCCTTGATCCTTATCGTTGAGGCCAATCCCACCGCCTATAACGGGATCTGGCTGGCGATCCCGGCCGCCATCATCGTCGGGCGCGAGATCACCATCTCGGCCCTGCGCGAGTGGATGGCCGAGATCGGTGCCTCGGCCAAGGTGTCGGTCAACATGCTTGGCAAGGTGAAAACCACCGCGCAGATGACCGCGCTGATTTTGTTGATCTATCAGGCCCCCATCGGCCCGATCCCCATTGCCGGGATCGGCTTCTACCTGCTCTATCTGGCCGCGTTGCTGACCCTGTGGTCGATGATCCTCTACCTTCGGGCCGCCTGGCCCGCGCTGAGCGAGAGGCCTGAAAAAAAATCCCGCTAACGGCTTGACGATGGCAGATCCGGCGCTATAATGGCCGCATCTTTTGAGGCGGGAATAGCTCAGTTGGTAGAGCACAACCTTGCCAAGGTTGGGGTCGCGAGTTCGAGTCTCGTTTCCCGCTCCAATACCAAAAACCCCGGTACGGTCCTTCCCGGCCGGGGTTTTTTCTTCTAAAGATGTGTAAGCAGTTTTGGCCGGATGGCAGAGTGGCTATGCAGCGGATTGCAAATCCGTGTACCTCGGTTCGACTCCGGGTCCGGCCTCCATATTTTTCCTTCCAATGATTCCTATTATTTGTAAGAATATAGCTTTCACCCTGCCCGGGTGGCGAAATTGGTAGACGCAAGGGACTTAAATCATTGAGCACCCGTTCGGGAAACCGTCGGTGTGAATGGAGTCAAATTCGGGGAAACCTCAGCACTGCGGGTGGTGGCAATCCCGAGCTAAGCCCTGGAGCGGTTTTTACTCCGATACGTTGGGGTTAACGCATGGCAATTCGGGCACAACAAACGCAGGTTTTTTAGACTGTTGTTTGTGTTGTTCCCGTCTATATGGTCAAGTTCCAATGGGATCGGTTTTCCTTTCCATTGGGTGAGACGGCAATTCATACACTCGCGCTTAAAGATGCCTTCTTTTATCAGGCGGTTTTTAAGTTTGTACGATTGGATTGGCGCTCGGTTGCTTAGGTAGTCGTCTAAAGTGCGCTTTTTCTTTAGCGATTTACCTTTGCTCCATGCTTGCCCCTTAAAGTGTGTGGTGTCTAACTGGAAATGGGCAATTGCCTTTTTCAGAACCACATAATTGCCACCATATGGCGCTACATCAAGCTTTAGCAGTACCTGTTGAAGCGACGAAGAACTGCTCACTGCTGCATTGAGCTCTTTTTCGGTGTATTTGCGTAGCTTCATTTTCCAGGGAAAGTGTAGAGACTTAACGGCTCCTGCCTACGTCCTCAATCTAGGATAGGGTAAAGAGAAAGTCCAGACCCCAAATGCACTGTTAGTAGTGCAGCAGCGAAAGTTGTGGTGGGTAAGAAAATCCCTCGGTAGCGATACCGTGCCGGTTCGATTCCGGCCCCGGGCACCAATAACATTCTCATCATATCCACCCTATGACTGGATGCCCACGGGATCCTTGAACCGGCACGGTGTCCGTGCGTCGTATTTACCCCGTTGTCACGACGCGCCTGCGCCTTCTCGGTGTCACGTTGAAACGCAGTTTCTCCCCACCTCTTTGGCGGCGTAGAGCTGTCGGTCTGCCTGGCGAACCAGTCTGGAGGGTGGCTGTGTTGGATTGGGGATGGCGGAGGCAACACCGATACTGATGGTCAGGTGGCTGGCGATGGTGGATTTTTCGTGGGGGATCCTTTCGTCGGTGATTGCCTGGCGGATCTTTTCGGCCATATGCATGGCTCCCTCCTTGTCGGTATCGGGGAGCAGGCAGATAAATTCCTCTCCACCGTAGCGGGCGACCATGTCGCTGCTGCGGGTAAGCTGATCGGTGATGGTTTGGGCGACCTGGCGCAGGCATTTGTCGCCAGCCGGGTGGCCATAGTGATCGTTGTACTGCTTGAAGAAGTCGATATCCATAAGGAGTATTGCCAGCGGCTCTCTGGCGCGACCGCCCCGTTGCCACTCCTTTTCCAGGGTGGCGTCGAAGGCGCGTCGGTTGGCAATGCCGGTGAGTCCGTCGAGGTGTGATAATGCATGGAGTTGATGGCGCTGACGCAATACGGTGTGTACGGTGATCGCCAGCAGGATGATGAGAATGGCTGATAGTAATCCGTAGGACACCAGGTTTTGTTGTAGCCTCTTTAGGCTGGGTGCCTCGGAGAGTCCGATGATCCAGGCGACGGTCTCATCCCGCGGCGACTGGATGCCGTACATGGTGACGATATAACCCACCCCCTGGTGCAGCAATGGAATGCTAAATGCGCCCCCATTCTGGAGGCGCGCCTGTAGGGCTCGGTCTTTTGCCAGTATGGGCAAAATGCTTCTGGAGAGCTCGGAGTGGATAAAATTGCGACTGATGCGTGAGATGTTGGGGTTCTCAAGCAGCCAGTGTTCACTCAGGGGCGAGGGGATGAATTTATCCCTTGGAACCATTTCTGTTGCCACATCCTGGTGCTTAGCACTGATCAGCAGGGTGTAGTCCCCATCGGGTAGCAGCCAAACAATATTTTTGTGGATCACATCGAAGGGCACGGAAAACTCCACGGTGCCGTAGTGGTGTCCGTTTTGGATGATGGGGTGTACATAGCGAAAAGCGGGGGTAAGCATCTGGCTGGTGGAGAAGCCGGATTGCGGTTTTTTATGCTGGTGTGCAAGTTGCAAAACCGGATTGGTTTTTTCGGCATTGTCGCCCGCGATGGTGGGGCTGTGAAAACGTAGCAGGGTGGTGCCATCGGGCAGATAGAAGTAAAAGTGGCTCAGGCCGTTGCGACGCATGCGTTGGTATTCGCGGTGAAACTGGCGATAGAGTTGGCCCCGGAGGATGGGCAAGGTTTCACTGTCGGCGTTGGAGGCCTTTTCCAGTAGTGACAGGATATCGGACTGCATGACCTGCGTCTCGAGGCGTGTTTCCACGTCGAGGCGGTACATGTCCAGGGTGGAACGATAGGCCACATCCAGCGCGATGTTGTACTGTTGGGCGATTTGCTGGCTTTCGTTTTGATACTGCTGATGAATAAAGAGCAGGATCAGTCCCAGACACACTAGCGCGGTGCTATACAGTAGCAGCAGCGAACGTTGGTAGTGGCTAGCCATCGTGTTCATCCCGAAGCAGCGGAATGGCGTTGATATCACCAAACTCGTGCAACGCGTCGAAGTCGCTTTCCTGCGCATCTATCATGCCATGACGAATGGTGCTGCCCCAGTGCTGGTAGATCATTTCGGGGGTAGCGAGCAGAACCTGGCGGATCGCCGCGATGGTGGCCTCATCGAGAGTATTGCGGTTGGCAAACAGGGCGACTCCTGGCACACGCTCCGACCAGCCCGCCACCTCCAGCCCGAGGTTGGCAAATTTGTCGGCAAATTCATCCTTTACGCCACCCAGCTCGGCCTCACCGGCGATCACCGCCAGGGCGACCTCCTCATGGCTGCCGAGGTAGCGGTAGCGGGTCTGCTCTAGTGAGAATGGGTACTGGCTGCGCAGGATGCTGTCCGTGCCGAGGAAGCCGCAGGTCGAGAGCGGCTGGGTGAGGCCGACGCGCAGTTTGTGTGGGTGTTCGACGGGAGGTATATCATCGCCGAAGCGTACCAGGGCACAGCGGTACATGGACTGCCCGTCGCTGCCCACAAAGCGGATGATCGGCGTGACTGCTGAGTGGCGCTGGCGGAGGTGGAGGTAGGGCAGGGGGCCGAGAAAGGCGATGTCGATATCACCATCAATGAAGGCGTTGAGCACCTCATCGTGATAGCCGGACCAGATCAGTTCGACAGGACGCCCCAGTTCGCGGGCGAGGTGTTGCACCATGGGGTCAAACTGCAGTGCCACGGCCTCGCGGTTTTCCAGCGGCAAGGGGGCGAGGCGTAGCGGCTCATCGGCATATGCGCCGACGAAAAGCTGGCAGAGCACCAGTAAGGAGGCAGCATATATTTTGCGCATACGTGACCCCATCGTTCCTCAAGCTGCAAGATACCTTTTTTGCCAGCCAACTACCACAATGGCTAGCTACCGCTGTTTTGCCAGCTTCACTTGATGGGCTGAGCGGGGTGTCCACTGGCGTACCAGCTCAATGATTTGGGCGGCTGCCTGTGGTCGGCTGATGTGGTAGCCCTGGAGTTCGTTGCAACCCTCCTGTTCCAGCAGCCTGGCCTGTGCGGCGTTTTCTACTCCTTCGGCGACGGTATGCAGTTTGAGGCTGCGGGCCAGGGCGAGGATGGCCTGTACGATGGCAAGGCTGTCTGCGCTGTTTTCGATGTCGGTGATGAAGGCGCGATCGATCTTCAGTGCGCAGATGGGAAGCTTCTTCAGGTAGCTTAGCGAAGAGTAGCCGGTGCCGAAGTCGTCGATGACCAGATCGATCCCCAGCTTATTGAGTTGGTTGAGGGTGATGATCGATAACTCGCTGTCTTTCATGATATCGGTTTCGGTGATCTCCAGCTCCAGACGTTCGGCAGGAAAGCCGGTTTCGTGGAGGATCCGTTCGACCAGTAGGGCGAAGTGGGGGTCGCGTAGTTGGCGCATGGAGAGGTTGACCGCCAGCTTGCCGTGGAATTGTCGGCTGTGTTGCCACTCTACACCCTGCTCGCAGGCTCGGCGCAAGACCCACTCACCGATGGCCATGATGTCGCCGGTATCCTCGGCGATGGGGATGAAACGGGCAGGGGAGACGTTGCCCAGTTGTTCGTCGTGCCAGCGAAGCAGTACCTCCATGGCGGTGATCTGTTGGCTATTGGCCGCCAGTTTGGGTTGGTAGTTGAGGGAGAGGTCTTGACGTGTCACCGCGCCGCGCAGGCGATCACTGATCAGGATGCGATCGATCTTTTCCTGTTCTATCTGCGGATAAAAATGTTGGAAGGGACGCTGTTTTTCCTGTGCGTGCTGCATCGCGTAACGGGCATTGCGCAACAGCTTGTCTGGCGAGTTGTCCTGGCAGGGGTAGCAACTCATGCCCAGGGTTGGGGTGATGAAAACTTCGTGATTGTCTATTTTGAACGGTTGTTCGAATTGTTGCTGGATCTCGTTGGCGGTGCTGTCACAGCGGCGGCAGTCACCATCACAGGAAAGCAGCAGGCTAAAGTCGTTTTGATCCAGGCGTGCGACACAGGCGTGATGGCTGACCTGGTAGAGGCGATCGGCCAGTTGGCGCAAGATCTGGTGTCCGGTGGCCTGGCCATAGATATCATGGATCATCGATAGGCGCTCAAAGTTCACGTAGCCAACGACGAAGCGTGAGTTATCCTGACGCTCGATGATGGCTTGTAGCCTGTCGATAAAGTGGTTGCGGTTGGGTAGGGCGGTGAGTTCATCGAACCAGGCCAGGTTGGAAAGCTTGTCTTCGATACGGCGTTTTTCCATCCGCAGGCGCGAGACCTGTTGTTCACGCGCGATCGCCGGCAGCAGGCGGGCGAGGTCGTTTTTGTCGATGAAGTCTCGTGCCCCTTTGAGCATCAGCTCGGCCGCTTCGGTGCTGTCGATCTCTCCGGAGATGACGATCAGCGGCGTGGGGTTGCGCTGCTGGTGGAGCAGCTCCAGGGCCTGATAGGGGGAGAAGCCGGGCAGGTTGTAGTCACAGAGGATGAGGTCCCAGGGTTGATGCAGGCTACCTAGAAACTCTTCCCTGCTGGCTATCTCGCAGGTTTCGGTGGGGTAGCCGCCGGATTGTAGGTGTGCGGATAGTAGTGCGGCGTCGTCATGGTTGTCATCGACAATCAGCAACCGTAGCGTTGGGCGGGAGGTCGGGTGAAGGGATATGATTTGCTCTTCCATCTCGTGCATCCTTACGTTCGTTGTTTTGCGCAAGTATGGTCGAGCGATGGGTGAGGCTGTATCGGTGCAATACGGAGTGTGCTGCGGGGCTTGGTGGAAACGGGGCTGTCGGTTTTTTGCCTACAGGCCATCCGTGGCCTGCCTCCTTAGCCTGCCAGCAGGCGCTGGGCTTCCTTGATGTCCTCGGCGGTCTCTTCCATCTCAATGACGTTGACCTCGGGACTGAGACCCAGCTTTTCAAAGGCGGGCACGGTGCTCCAGTCGGTATCGGCCATGGGGTCTTCGGTGCCGGTGTAGCTTTGCAGGTTGGCTACGGTCACCACGTCGGCGTAGTCGACCTGCTCGGAGTTGCGCTGCAGGTTTTCGTGATCCAGCGGTACCCGCACCAGCTCGGCAGGGAAGTTCCAGGCCTTGAGGATGGCATAGCCGATCTTGCCGTGCAGTTTGTCGATGATGCGATCGAGGGTCTTTTCGTCTTCCAGCAGCTCGGGGTAGTCCTCGGCCTTGGTCAGGATGGGGAGTACACCGATATCGTGTACCAGCCCGGCCAGCAGCGCCTGTTGTGGTGACAGCTTGGTGAACTGGGCGGCGAGGGTGTGGCTGATGGCGGCTACCAGGGTGGAGTGCTCCCAGACCTGGCGCAGTTTTTTATCGGTCAACTCCGAGGTGGCCTGGAACATCTGCTCCATCACCATGCTGATCACCATGTCGCGCACCAGCTTGAGACCGAGGCGGTTGACGGCCATGTCCAGTGACTCAATCTCTTGGGTGGCGCGCATCAGCGGGCTATTGGCCACTTGAATCAGCCGGGCGCTGAGCGCAGCATCGGTGGCAATGACCCGGCTGATATCGCTAATCGATGCATTCTCGTCATCTACCGCATCACGAACCCGTAGCGCCACTTCGGGCAGGGTGGGGAGGACTAGGGTCTTGTTTTCCAACTCCTGCATCAGTTCCTGCAGGAAGGCCTTGGCGATGTCCATCGACATATTGTGCGTATCCTTATTTTTGCTTTATTCAAACTCGTAGGGCATCGGCAGCAGGCTCAAGCTGACATTCTCCTGCTCGGCCAGATACAACCCTCCTGATTCTGCCACACTGACCTCAGCCACGGCCAGTAGATCCTGACCACCCTGCGGATTGGGGGCGGCCAGCACCACCTTGCCTGCCCCTTGCCCACTACTGCTCTGTGGGGAGGCGAGTTCTTCGCCGGGGTGGATGGGGCTGTCGCTCGGCAGGTGAGCCAGATACATGCGGCGCTTGAGTTTGCCCAAATAGTGCATGCGTGCCACCACCTCTTGGCCGGTGTAGCAACCTTTCTTGAAGTTGACCCCGTTGACCAATTGCAGGTTGAGCATCTGGGGGACAAAGGCCTCGCTGGTCTCGGGCAGCACCTCGGGCAGTGCGCTGTGGATGGTCTGCAGGTCCTGGCCCTGGCGTCCGATGGGGCGACAGTCGGCAGCAAGGGCCTGCCACAGTCCCTGGATGGTGTTCAGTTCGCCATAGAGGGCGAAGCGCGGGTGCTTGCCCGCCAGGCGCAATACGCTAACGCCCTGTTGTTCGACGCTCTCGTCAGGCAGGGCGGGGAGGGCACCCAGTTGGGCGCTCAATAGCTTTTCGCTGTTGGGACCAGCCAGGCCGATGCCGATCAGTGCCTCGTCCGGTTCCAGCGTTACCTGGCTGCGTAGCACGAACATGCGCAGACGTTTAAGCGTCGGTGCCAGCAGTTCACGGGGCAGGGTCAGGCAGTAGTCGTCCTGGCGCTGGAAGATACGAAACAGGGCGAGGATACGGCCCTTGGGGGTGCAGTAGCTGCTGAGCTGGTGGCGCGATGGGCCGACCTGGCGGATATCGTTGCTCAACTGCCCCTGCAGAAATTCGCTACAGTCTGCGCCGCTGGCACGGATCAGTGCGCGGTGGCTCAGGTCGCAGAGGGTGTCCTGTTCCAGTGCGGCGGCCAGCTCCTGTTCGGGTTGGCCAAAATCGACCACCTGTTGTTGCTCAATACGGGCACCTTGTTCACTCAAAAAGCCTTGCCAAGTCTCGTTCATGTTCTCTCCTGGGGTCTGCACTGGAATCATAGCGGATCGCCTGGCGTTATGGTAATACTGTCTCATCTATGGGGTTAAGGTACGGTAATTCAATGAGGCAGCATCGCCCGGTCTTTTTACAACTGCATCGGATCCACCTGCCCTTGAGCGGCTGGCTCTCGATCACCCATCGCATCAGTGGGGTGTTGCTGTTTCTCGCTTTGCCGCTGTGGCTCTGGCTGTGGCAGCACTCCTTGCACGACGCGCAGGGCTATGCCGAGGTGCAGCAGTGGTTGGCGTGGTGGCCGTTGCGGCTGTTGTTGGCACTGCAGCTTTGGTGGCTTCTTCATCATCTGTTGGCCGGATTGCGCTTTTTGTTGCTGGATGCCGAGATCGGTATCGCCCTGCCTGCTGCACGGGCCAGCGCCCGCGTGGTGATGCTGGCCTCTCCGCTGTTGTTCTTGCTGCTTGTGGTGTGGCTATGAATCAACACCTTTCTGGTCTGCCTGCCTGGCTGGTTCAGCGCCTCAGTGCGGTATATATGGCGCTGTATGTGTTGTTATTGCCCCTGTTATGGTGGTCAGGAGAGGGGGGCTACGCCGCCTGGCATGGGCTGTTTGCCGGTACGGTGGGGGGCGTGGC
>SLDE01000240.1 GCA_007125455.1 Ectothiorhodospiraceae bacterium | reverse complement strand
TGACATGCTCCGGAGCCATCTCCCGTATGCGTTGCTGAATGGAGGTGAAGTTAGACGCTTCAGGTGTATCGGCCATCTTGGCCCGGACTGGGTTGAGGTCTACATAGCTCATGCAGGCCAGTACAGCGGCATCATCGAGCAGCGCCTGGCTTTTAAAGCGCGACTCCCAGAAATGCCCCTTGCAGTTGTCTTCTTCATTGGCGCGTCTGGCCAGGTACTCGTTCAGGCTGCGCATGAACCAGGAGATATCCATTAGGCGCTCACGCCAGGTTTCGATGATTTCCTTGGCCTTTAGGTTCTCGGCCTGGCTGGTGGTCTCACCGCGCCGGTAGCGGGCCACCAGCACCGGTACACTGTAGAGTTTTTCCCATTGTTCAATGACTTGGCTTATATCCCAAGCTTTAGCAACGCTCTGGTTGATGCGCAGTACCAGATGGTAATGATTGGACATGACGTGCATGGATGCACAAATTAAGCGGGCGCATGGATGCGCAGGAGCTGTACATGGCGTAGGCACAGATGTCGATGGCGAAGGCCTCGGCCAACTCGCGCAGACGCTCTGTGACCCAGGCCTTGCGGTGTTCGTAGTTCTTGCCAGTGAGGGAGTCTTCGCCACAGAGGAAGGCGCGGCGGACACAGCGGGATATCGTATGGTAATAGGGCGTGGCTTCAGGGCAGATGAGTTGGTTTCTGGCACGGGTCATGGAACTCCTCCTTGATGCAGACAATGGCCTTGTCCTTATTTTAAATGTGTGTAATGTTGAGTCAAGTAGAGTGGTGGGTGTCCCTCTCCTTTTCTCTCCTTTACTAACCATAAAAAATACTTATTTCCTATCTAGGCACTGCTCGGGTAGAGTTCGTCCCAACATACCCGCCAAGCCTATGCCGACCTCGGTCGTCACGCTCAAATCGTGCGGGTTTTTTTTGTCTGGAGTTTGGCATGAAGCCATTTGATAAACCTTCACTGACTATCAACGAGCAGTTGCAGTTGCTCAAGAAGCGAGGCTTGACCATTCAGGACGATGAGCGTGCCTGTCGCTTTTTGGAGGTTGTCAGCCTCTTTCGCTTGAGTCCATACATGCGGCCTTTCCAACATGCTGGCAACCCGGATCATCAATTCCGGGTAGGTGCAACCCTGCGTCAGATTGTCACTATATATCGTTTTGATCGTGAGCTGAGAAACCTAGTCATGGACGCGCTGGAACGTGTTGAGGTGGCTGTTCGCGCAGCCATCACCAACCACATGGCACCAACATACAATGACGCTCATTGGCACCTGAGAACGATGAACTTTAAGACCAAATTTGATCATCAACGATTTCTTGACGACCTCAAAAAAAAGCTGGACGAGGAGCGCAACCACTTTGAACGTGAAGCCCTTCGTATACGTCGTAGTCGTGCCCCTGAGGAAGAGAAGCAGCAAAGAGTCGAACATCGCAAACGTGACAACTATTTTCGCTATTATGGACAGACTTACGATTCTCCGAGTATCCCTCCCTCATGGGCTGTAGTCGAAGAGTTGAGTTTGGGTGCTCTTTCCCGCCTGTATAAGGGGATTGCAATGGATGCAGACCGAAAGCAAATAGCCCGTCGCTTTGGGTTGCCGCAGGAAGTGCTGGGCTCATGGCTACACACCTTCACGTTTGTTCGCAACTGCTGTGCTCACCATAGCAGGCTATGGAATAGAGAATTGGCAATTCCTCCCATGTTACCCAAAAAAGCTTCATGGAGTTTCTCCAGGGTGAAACCAGGCCAGCCCAATCCTGAGAGACGCCTCTTTGTGGTTTTGCTAATGTTAGCGTACCTGATGCAACACGTCAGCCCAGATAGCCTGTGGAAGCAGCGGCTGGAGAAACTTTTGGTGAAATATGGTGAGATCCCGTTGGAGGCAATGGGCTTTACTGAGAACTGGAAAAACCATCCAGTATGGATGGCCGTTTAGAGGAGTGGGTTGAAGACCTGGGGTCAGGTCTTGATATAACAGTTTACTGATCACTTATTCTGGGCAATATCTTCCTTGTGCGGACTGAACTTCACCAGACGATCTTGATACCAAAAACCGACATGGCTTTGTCGGAGCTGATCAGTGGCATGGGTTCAAGCTCACTTTGCGCTGCAAGCATTCGGTCAAAGGGTCGCGGTGTGGGTGGGGGTATCCACCGGATTTGAGGGCGTGCAGATAGCTTACGGGTAGGTGGGTGAATCCGTCTGCCTGCACCAGTTCATTGAAGCGTGGCAGGGCATCGCTGATCTCGGGTAACTTGCCCAGGCGCTGTTTGGTGGCTATTTCCCATGCACTGGCTGCACTGACGCAGATTTCATTGCGCTCTTCGCCAATCAGTTCGCGGGCAAGGCCTGAAAGTTGATGGTCGTTGGTCCACCACCATAGCAGGGTGTGGGTATCGAGCAGGTATCTCATTGGCCCTCCCAGGCCGATAATTCTTCATCTGGTAGTGGCTCAAAAAAGGCCTCTGTGAGTTTGCCTGCCAGCCGTCCTGGCTGACGTTTGCCCGTTTCTGGTGCCAAGGGAACCAGGCGGGCATAGGGCTTGCCTGCCTTGGCGAGGATGATCTCCTGGCCGGCATGGGCCTGCTCCAGTAGTCGCGAAAAATTCGTCTTCGCGTCATGTACGTTTACAAGGATGGTCATGATCGCCCCGGTTAGTCCACCATGTAGACTAAATCGTAGTTGGGGTACTGAGAGCCGTCAAATACAACGCGTACTCATGCGGGAGCAGATCTTGACATGACAGTGCGTTGAGCACTTGGCTTGGTGGCGTTATTGCACGCGCGCGCCAAGGGGCGGTAGGCCCTGTTGTCCGATGTGTTGTGCCGGGAGAGGTTTGCTGAGCCAGTCCCCTTGCGCGGCGTGGCAGCCCAGGCTTTGCAGGTGTTTGAGTTGTGCGGCGGTTTCTACCCCTTCGGCGCTGATCTTTAGCTTGAGTTGTTGGGCCATGGCGATGATCGCTTGGGTGATGGCGGTATCGTCTTCGTCGTGTGGTAGTTTGGCGATGAATTGGCGGTCGATCTTGATCCCGTCGATGGGCAGGCGGCGCAGGTGGCTGAGGGAGGAGAAGCCGCTGCCGAAGTCGTCGATGCACACGGCGATATGCATGCGCCGTAGTGCTTCCAGGGTAGTGACGCTGTACTGGAAGTTGGGCATGGCGGCGTTTTCGGTGATCTCGATGGTGAGTGCCTCGGGCGGCATGCCGCTTTCTGTAAGGATGTCGGCGATACGTTCGACCAGGTTGCTTTGCAGGAACTGGTGGGGCGAGAGGTTGATCGCCAGGCGTTCGATCGCGATCCCGGCCTGACGCCAGACCATGAATTGCCGGGTGGCGGTGCGTAGTACCCAGTAGCCCACGTCGATGATCAGGCCGCTCTCTTCGGCTAGGGCGATGAAGTCTGCTGCGGGGATGCTGCCCTTGGCGGGATGGTCCCAGCGCAGTAGGGCCTCGATGGTAGTTGCCTGGCCGGTGTGGAGGTCGTATTGGGTCTGGTAGACGAGGGAGAGCTGGTCGTTGTGTAGTGCTTTGTGCAGGTCGTTTTCCAGGTCGAGCCTGGCACTGAGTTTTACATTTAGGCTGGGGTGGTATTTTTGAAAGGCGTTGCGCCCGGACTCTTTGGCCTTGTACATGGCGATGTCGGCATGTTTGATCAGGGTCTCTTGATCCTGTCCGTCGTCGGGGTAGCTGCTGATGCCGATGCTGATGCTGATGTGATACATCCGCCCGTCTAGGTCGAAGGGTTCGGCCATGCTGGTGAGGATCTTCTTGGCCACCATTTGGGCACCGTTGTCGGTGTCGCTCATCGGCAGGATGGCCATGAACTCGTCGCCCCCGACGCGGGCGACGGTGTCGTTTTCGCGCAGTACACGCGAGAGCCGTGCGCCAACCTTGGCGAGGAGCAGGTCGCCAGTGCTGTGCCCCATGGTATCGTTGATCAGCTTGAAGCGATCCAGGTCCATGCCCAGCAGGGCAAAGGGGTGGCCGGTCCGGTGGGACTGTACTAGCTGCTGCTTTAGGCGGTCGAAAAACAGGTGGCGGTTGGGCAATTGGGTCACGCCATCGTAGTAGGCCAGTTGTTGCAGGCGGCGGCGTACCCCTTCTTCGCGGCTGATATCGGAGAACACGCCGACGTAGTGGCGTGGCCGCTGCCACTCGTCGTAGATGGTGCTGATATTGAGCCATACCGGATAGATCTCGCCGTTGGCGCGCCGGTTCCAGATCTCGCCCTGCCACTTGCCGTTGTTGTTTAGCTCGCGCCACAGCGCACGATAGAATTCGTTACCGTGTCGCCCCGAGCTGAGCAGCTGGGGGGTCTTGCCGATGACTTCGTCGTGGCGGTAGCCGGTGGTTTTGGTGAAGGTGTGGTTGACATAGGTGATCACCGATTGGTCGTTGGTGATCATGACCCCTTCGAGGGTGGCATCCAGTGCCTTGCCCTGGATGGTGACTTCCTGATAGAGCTTGTGCCGCTCGCTGATGTCGGTGATGGCAACCAGCCAGGCGGGGTTGCCATCGGTGGGTGCGCTGAGTGGGCGGGCATAGAGCATGGTGTGTATATGCCTGTCCTTGCTCAGCATGAGGCGTAGTTGTTGCTCGCTGTCCTGGTGTTCCCTGAGCGTCTGGGTGTAGCGCAGTAGATCCTGCTGGTGGACGAAGCTGCCCAGCGGATAGCGCAACAGGCGTTCACGGCCTGTTTGCAAAAGTTGGCTCATGTTGGCGTTGCAGTCGAGGATGATGCCGGCCTTGTCCATGGTGCAGTAGGCTACGGGGGAGGCGTCGAACAGCTGGGTGTATTTGTTCAGCGAGGCGGAGAGTGCGCTTTGTGCGTTGCGCAACTCTTCGTTTTGCATCTCCAGCTCGATTTGATGCACCTGTAGCTCGTGCAGTACCTCATCGGCGCTGTGTTGTTTGAGTGCCGAGGGCGGTGTGTGTGTGCGACGGCGTGCCATGGATTCGGCACGCAGGCGGAGCATGTTCATGTCCATAATGGATTCACCTTTCATCGATGACTTGTCCAATGGCGCTTGCCCCGATGGGGTGCCCGGTGTGATCAAAGATCGGGGTATTGTTCCAGTGGATCAGGATCTGTCTGCCATCTTTGCAGAGGATGGGGTTGTCGTGGCGACGTTGGAGGCGGGTGTCATCGTCGTGAAACGCGCTTAGCAGCTGGCGAAGCTGAGCGCGGTCCGCCTCGGGGATGGCCAGTTCGATCCACGACTGACCAAGCAGCTCATCACGACGCCAGCCAGTGAGGTTGAGAAGAAAGTCGTTGACGAACAGCACGCGCCCCTCGCTGTCCACCTGCAGGGCGAGCATGTCCAGGTTTTCCAGGGTAGATCGGAAGAGGTGTTCTGAACGTGCCAGGGCCTCTTCGGCGAGGCGGGCATGGGTGATGTCTTGGATGATACCCACCATGCGGTTGGCGTTGCCCTGTGCGTCGCTGTAGACCTTGCCGTTGTCCAAGAGCCAGCGCACCTGGCCGTCTGGCCAGGTGATTCGGTATTTGTGTTCGTAGGGGCGTTGCGGGTTGTCGAGGCTTAGGCGAAGCTCACGCTCCAGCCCTTGCCGATCTTCCGGGTGTACCAGGTTGAGAAATGCTTCGTGCTGGCCGCTGAATTGCTCGGGAGCAAGGCCAAACAGGGAGGCCATCGTGTCGCTCCAGATCAGTGCGCCGGTTTTGATATCCCAGTCCCAGCTACCCATGTTGGCGGCCTGTTGTGCCAGTTTGTTGCGCTCTTCGCTGCGCAGCAGGGCATCCTGCATGGCACGGGTGGCGTTGATATCGACAAAGGTGAGCAGCACCCCGGTGAACATATCGGGCCCGGCCTTATAGGGGTAGATACGCATCAGGTAGTTGTTGCCGTAGCGATCCTGCACTTCTTGCTCGAAGCTTTCGCGGCGCAGGTTGGCAGCCTCGACCATTTGGATAAGGTCGACATTGACCAGATCGTGGCTCAGGTGGTGGAAGGGGCGTCCGATGTCCTTGTCGATGATGCGAATGAAGCGGGCGATCTCGTGGGTGTAACGGCGGATCTCTAGATTGTGATCGAGGAACAGGGTGCCGACACGGATGTTGTAGAGCAGGTTGTCCATGTCGTTGTTGACTTCCAGCAGTTCGGCGATCTTGCTTTGGTGTTCGGCGTTGACGGTGTAAAGCTCTTCGTTGACCGATTGCAGTTCCTCATTGGTCGACTGCAACTCCTCGTTGCTGGCCAGCAGTTCTTCGTTGGTGGCCTGTAACTCTTCGTTGGAGGTCTCCAGCTCTTCCACCGTGGCCTGCAGGTTCTCACGGGTGAATTGCAGCTCCTGCTCCAGATCACCAATGCGCTGTTCGGCCACCTTGCCGATGTCATAGGACTGGATGGCGTTGGCGTGTGCGTTGAGGGTCTGATCCCGCTGTTCGATAAAGACCGCTAGCAGGGCGTCCTGGGTACGGCTGGCGGGCAGGATCTGGATCCGCAGATCCACCGCGTGCTCATTGCTGCCTTCTTGCAGGTGGATGTTGTTGTAGTTGACCTCGCTACGGCTTTTTAGGGCTTTTTGTACCCCAGTGGCGATGGGGATGGCCAATTCTTTGCGCGCCAGTTTGCCCAGATCCGTTTGCATCCGGCCGGTGGGGAATTGCAGGTAGCCGCTGGCATCGCCCACCACATGCAATAACTCCATGTGTTCATTGATTACCATGGTCACTGGGAGGTATTGTCCGGCGATCCCCTGGATCAGCCGTTCGGCGATGCGCTCTTCTTCCTGCTGGTGGTGGCGATAGCCACGGGCCGGGCTTATCCCGCCGTGGCGGACCAGCTTGCCTGTGGCGTCGAAGGCAATGGCGGGATCGGAGAGGGCATCGCGGCGTTTGCGGCCCTTGGAACGATAGAGCTTCCACTTGTTGTGCAGGGTTTCGAAGTACTCCCCCATCTCCCCGGTACTCTCGCTGGCCCCCAGAAACAGCAGACCGTGTGGGTTGAGGGAGAAATTGAACAGCTCCATCACCCGCTGCTGCAGGATGGGCTGCAGGTAGATAAGCAGATTGCGACAGCTCACCAGCTCGATATTGGTAAAGGGGGGATCTTTGATTACGTTGTGCTGGGCGAATACCACCATTTCGCGGATGTGCCGGGCGATCAGGTAGTCATTGTCGCGCCGGTGGAAATACCTGTTGAGCAGGTGCGGTGGCACGTCGGCGGAGATGCTCTCCGGGTAGATACCGGTGCCGGCGGTGGCGATGGCGACCTTGTCCACGTCGGTGGCAAAGATCTTGATGTCTTTGAGCTTGCCCTGCTGATGCATGATTTCATGGCAGAGGATCGCCAGGCTGTAGGCCTCTTCGCCGGTGGAGCACCCGGCTACCCAGATGCGGATCGTATCGCGCTTGTCGTCGCTGAGTATCTCGGGTAGCAAGCTCTCCTGTAACTGGCGATAGGCCTGGGGATCTCGAAAGAAACTGGTCACCCCGATCAGCAGATCCCGGTGCAGGGTATCGACCTCCGGCGAATAGCGTTCCATATAGTGCACATAGTCCCGTAGTTCGAGGATTTGGTTGATACTCATGCGCCGTTCGATACGGCGGATCATGGTGCTGGGCTTGTAGTAGGTGAAGTCGATGCCGGTCTTGTCGCGCAACATCGCGTAAATACGGGTGATGCTGTCCTCGTCACTCGGCCTTGCGTTGGCCGACTCGGTCTTTTTGGCAAAGGGGTGGCGCACGTAAGAGATAAGTTGTTCTGGCATCTCCTCCGGCGGGAGGACATAGTCGACCAGCCCGGTCGAGATGGCTGAGCGCGGCATACCATCGAAGCCGGCCGATTCCTCACTCTGCACCATCACCATCCCCACCCGCTCCTTGATGGCCCGGATCCCCCGGGTGCCGTCCGAGCCGGTGCCGGAGAGGATGATCGCCACCGCCTTGTCGCCCTGATCTTCGGCCAGCGAGGCAAGGAAGATGTCGATCGGCAGGTTGATGTTGCCTTCGCGCTTTTGCTCGGTAAGCAGCAGCTTGCCGTGAAAGATGCGCATATCGTGGTTGGGGGGGATCAGGTAGACACGGTTGGCCTCGACCAGCATACCCTCCTCGGCCCGCTGTACCAGCATATCGGTACGCTTGGAAAGCAGCTCGGCCATCAGGCTCTTGTAATCCGGGGAGAGGTGCTGCACCACGATAAAGGCGCAGCCGCTGTCGCAGGGCATCTGTTTGAAAAAGGCATCAATCGCCTCCAGACCGCCCGCCGAAGCACCGATCACAACGTAGTGGGAAGGGGGTGCTGCAAGGGCTTCTGTTGCACTCATGGGGGATAATCCTGTGGCTGTCTGGGATCTGTCGGCGGCTTTACTGCAGAATAAAGCCATGGTGGGCACAGGTAAACATGGGATATACTCAAGAGCGATAGGTATAAATACTCAATAAGGTGATTGTTATGGCCGGAATGTTGGCCCAATCCACTGCGCCGGGCCTGTCCCAGGTTTATACCGTCAATCCAGACCCGGTTAGCAGTAGCGTGATGGTCAGAACCCTGGGCACGGTGCAGATCCATTGCCAGAACTTCCTCTCCCCCACCGAAATGCTGCGCGACGTACCCTCGGGGCAGGGGATCTGCTTTGTCTTCGACGCGGCCCTGCCGGAGATGCCAGGCC
>SLDE01000253.1 GCA_007125455.1 Ectothiorhodospiraceae bacterium | reverse complement strand
GGTTTCCTCTAGCGCCACGCCGAAATGGCGTCCGTGTGGGGCGAAGAAGGCGGCCAGTACCTGGTCGCCGGGTCGTGCGCTGGTGATGGATAGTGGCTGGCCGTCCGGTGTGGTGAGTCGTACCGTCTCGGCATTTTGCAGGATCAAGGCTACCTCTTGACCGTCTTTTCCTTCGGCGCGTACCAGTAGCATGGGGCGCCGTTCGATCTTGTTGCGTCCCACCGCCACCACGCGGGTGTTACCTTCGGGATCGCAGGCGAGCAGGCTGTCGCCACTGCCCAGTTCGGCCAGATAGCGGGTACGGTTGTCCGGTTGGCGCAGGTAGGCGTGCACCGCCCCGGCGTTGACCCGAAACGGGCGGGCCGCACAGTAGCGGCTGGCGACATTCTCGTTGTGAACCAAAAACATCGCCGCTGCGCTGTTGCCTATCAGCAGGCCTTCACCGGGGGGCAGCAGGCTGGTGGTGTCGATACAGCAGCGATCGCTGAGCGGGACCGGACGGGTCTCGATGATGCGCACCGGCTGTAACGGGATCGTCTCGCTGGCACAGGCTCGCACTATCTCGGCGGTGCGGCGGATCGCGTTCAGTTCATTGCCGATCAGCAATACCCCGTCAGCCCCGCGCTCCATCACCTCCAGGGCGATCCGCGCCTGGTCGGCGCTGTATACGCTTTGGATCAGCTGGCCGGGAAAGCGGCTGATGAGGTTTTCCAGCGGGATGATCGACCAGTCGCTGTTGTCGATGATATTCAGCAAGCGCCCGTCCACCTGTTGTTCATCGGCCTGGCTGCGGATCAGCACTCGCTGCACATCTTCACCCCAGCGCAGCTCGCCGTCCTCGGCAATGGTGGTGATGCGCCCCAAGGCCTGTACCTCGTCGTGCCTGCCGGCGGGGATCAGCAGCGCATCGGCACCGGCCTCGATGGCGGCGGTGGCCAGGGATTTATCCCAGGGATCGATCTGCACCCAAAATCGCTTGCTCATGCGCCTGTGACACCTCGTTATTGCTGAATAAACGATGGTAGCAGATCATCGGCCTGTCACCGCCAATTGTGTGCATGTAGAATGGCCTGCTCGAATTATGCAAGGCTGGGTGAATGAAAAAGGCAGAGATTCAGAAGTTTCGTATCGATATCGTCTGTGACGAGCGCAGCGCGTTGTCGCTATTGATGGATCGTGACGGTCGGGTCAGTCGCCAGGGCAGTGGCGCCCTGCCCGCCGATGATTTTGCGGTGGTGAGCGAGGGTGATGGTTCGATCTTTGCCGCCTTGATCAACGCCCTGGACGAGCGGGTGTTTGCGCATGCCGGGGTCTACGATCACCCGGACAAGTCCGGCCAGCCGATCACCTACAGCATCGCCTTTCTGGGTGAGGAGCGCGCGGAGGAAGAGCCCGAGGTGGTGCTGTTCGAGTTTCGCCTGGGCACCGAGACCCGTGACGTGGGCGAGTTGATGCCCTATCTGGATCAGTTTATCTCCAAGGCGGTGCAGGCCACCGACGGCTGGTACGCGGCGGAGAAGGCCCAGGCAGGCTCCGAGGCCGACCAGAGCGATCGCGAGGAGTAAGCACCGTGGAGATCATACATGCGGTGATCCTCGGCATCATCGAGGGGCTTACCGAGTTTTTGCCCATCTCCTCCACTGGTCACCTGATCGTGGTGGCCGACTGGCTGGGGATGGAGCAGAACGATCAGAATACCGCCTTTAAGGTGATCATTCAGGTGGCGGCGATCTTCGCCGTGGTAGCCAATTACACCGAGCGCTTCCACCCGCGTCATTATCTGCTCTGGCTCAAGGTCTTTATCGCCTTCCTGCCCATCGCGGTGATCGGCCTGCTGTTTGGGGATTTGATCGAAAGCCTGTTTGTGGTCGAGGTGGTGGCGTGGATGTTTATCGTCGGTGGGGTGGTGTTTTTGTTGCTGGAGCACTACTACCGGGAAGGGGCACACCAAACCCGCAGTATGGATCAGATCAGCTTTCGCCAGTCCAGCTGGATCGGCCTGGCTCAACTGTTTGCGGTGATCCCCGGTACCAGCCGGGCCGGTGCCACCATCGTGGGTGGCATGCTCACCGGGCTGGATCGCAAGACCAGCGCCGAGTTCTCTTTCTTGTTGGCGATGCCGGTGCTGATGGCCAGCTCGGCCTATTCGCTGCTTAAGCACTACGATGAGTTTGCCAGCACCAGCTTCACCCCGTTGATTGTGGGCTTTATTGTCTCCTTCCTGGTGGCCTGGCTGACCATGAAGCTGTTTCTCAGTTTTCTTGAACGTTTTACCTTTCGTGCCTTCGGGATCTACCGTATCGCCTTCGGTGTGTTGTTGTTGGGGTGGATGTATCTTTAACTGCAGTGGCAAGTGATGGGTTGATGGCGGCGTGCCGCCAAGGAGCGTGAGTGATGTTGTTGGATTGTGCGCGTTCGGCGTTATTGGTGATCGATATTCAGCAGCGGTTGATGCCAGCCATTGATGGTGGCGAGGCGCTGGTGGAGCAGGCCGAGTGGTTGTGTCGCCTGGCGGATCTGTTGGAGGTGCCGATGGTGGTTACCGAGCAGTATCCCCGTGGTCTTGGGGCCACCCTGGAGGTACTGCAGCCCCACCTTGCGGCGGCGCAACGGGTGGAAAAGCTCTGTTTCTCCGCCGCCGCCGAGGCGGGGCTGGATAACACCATGGTGGGCGAGCGGGAGCAGCTTGTGATCTGTGGTGCCGAGACCCATGTCTGTGTGCTGCAAACGGCGCTTGAGTTACAGCAATCCGGCAAGCAGGTGTTTATCGTTGAAGAGGCGGTGGGCTCCCGCACCCCGCGCAACAAACAACTGGCACTGGAACGCATGCGCACGCAGGGGATCCAGATCGTCTCCGGCGAGATGGTGGCCTTTGAATGGTTGCGCCGCGCGGGTGATGAGCGTTTTAAGCAGGTAAGTCGTGAGTTAATCCGTTAAGAGGAACCCCCATGGACCACGAGTTTTGGCACAAACGTTGGGAGGAGAACCAGATCGGTTTCCACCAGCAGGAGATCAATCAGTACCTTAGCAGCCATTGGGCCGAGCTGGGCCTGCCCGATGGCGCGCCGGTGTTTGTGCCGCTGTGTGGCAAGAGCCTAGATATGCTCTGGCTGCGCGAGCAGGGCCATGCGGTGCTGGGGATCGAGTTGAGCGACAAGGCGCTGCAGGATTTCTTTGCCGAAAACCAGTTAGCCCGGGATATCTCTCAGGACGAGCGGTTTACCACCTACCACACCGAGGGCCTACGCCTGCTGGCGGGGGACTTTTTCGCGCTGACCCGTGCCGATCTGGACGGGATCGTTGCCGTCTATGATCGCGCCTCGCTGATCGCCCTGCCGCCGCAGATGCGCACGCGCTATGCCCGGCACTTGGCGGAGCTGTTGCCAAGTGGTGCCCACATCCTGCTGATCGTGATGGATTATGCGCCGGGAACCATTGAGGGGCCGCCCTTTAGTGTTAGTGCCAATGAGCTGCAGGAATTGTTTCACAAGGACTTCGTGCTCGACCACAAGGGTGACTGGGTCTCACAGGGACCGCGCGGTGCCACGGTAACGGAAAGTGTGTACCGCCTCACAAGATGTTAGCGTTGCCACTGATCTCTCCGGTGCGCTGTATTAGTATGGGTCTGTGCAGGGAGGCGGTCAGGCACATGCCGGTATGAAGATAAAGCGCCGCTCTCCTCCTTGCCACATCATGGTATGCCTCATAAAACCAACAGCAAGGAGCAACACATGCACAAACTCAGCACTAGCGGGATCTTTTTGGGGCTTTGCCTCTTCGCCAGCAGCCTATTGGCCGGACCCGAAGGACACTTCCGTGGCGACCACAACAACGTACCCATCAGCGCCGATCTGGAACTGCTGGAGACCACCTTGGTCGGGATCCTGGTGATTGGTGATGATCGTTATCTGATCAATGCCAGCCGCGATGGTGCCGCCTATTCCGGTGAGGCCCGTGCGATGAGTAACGGTGCGCAGAGTAGCCTTCATATCAAGGCGGAGGAAAGGTCGATCTTCGTCCAACTCGACGAGCGTCAGCTCACCCTCCGCAACACCCGCAAGTAACGGGGTGGGTAAGGACTCCCCGCCCCCTGAGGGGGGGGGAGGGCAGCGCCACCTTCTCCTGTCAGCGCTTGCCTGGTCGCTTGCGGATAATCGCTTCCACCCCTTCGCGGAAGCGTCGTCCCACCGGGGTGATCCCCAGTGCCTTCAATTCATCACCAGCATGTTCCGACAGCTCTCCGCCCAGATAGATCGGACCCTTAAACTGTTTTGCCAATCGCCTCAGGCTCTCGCTCAGTGGACTGCTAAACTCGACATAACTGCCGGAGAGGACGATGGCGGCAGGTGTGGTGCGTTCAGCCACCGGGATCAGTTGTTCCAGCGGCAGGTCTGCCCCGAAATAGAGCACCCGGTAGTTGCGTGCGGTGGCGGTTAGGCCGAACAGCATTAGGCCCATCTCGTGGTGTTCGCCTGGCAGACAGGCCAGCAATAGGTTGGGACCATGCACCCGGCTGATCTCGTGGCTGAAGCGGGTACCGACCTTGTTGCGCAGGAAGGCGGAGAAAAAGTGTTCACGGGCGATGCCGTCGGGGCGTAGTTCCCACTCCTCGCCCAGTCTCTCCAGCACCGGCAGCATCACCTCATCGATCACCCGATCCACCGGGAAGAGGCTTAGGGCCTCGTTGTAGGCCGCTTCCATTGCACTGGTATCGAAGTTGTCCAGCGCATCGAACAAGCGGTAGCGGAAGGTCTCCCAGCGGTCGGGCAGGGCCTGTGTTGAGGTGAGCGATTCACTCACGTCGTCGCTCTGTATATGCGCCACCGCACGGCTGATGCTGTAGCCGTTGGCCATCAGCGCGGTCAGACGCTGTACCAGTGCGACCTCTTCCATGCTGTAGAGGCGGTGGCCGCTGGCGGTGCGCTGGGGCTTGGGCAGGCCATAGCGACGCTCCCAGGCGCGTAGGGTGACCGGCGGGATGCCGGTTAGTTCTGAGACCCGGCCGATGTTGATATAGTCCATCGTCACACCTTTTGTACAAGAATTACGGAGAATAACAAACATTGTACGCAGCCTGTACAAAAAAGGAAGTGTTGATTATGCCCTATTGGCTACAACCCCCGGTGAAACCGGTGATATGCTGCACGGCATGAGCGAGCCCCTTTCTTCCCGACTGCAGTGCCGACGCGCGGCATCCGCCCGTCGTGGGCACCGCCTGCTGCTGGCGCTCAGTGGTGAGCCGAACTGGTGTCGCCAATGCGCCGCTGAGCTGCTGGCGATGCACGCTGACGATGCCTCCCTTTGGCTGGGCGGGCAGCCCCCGCTGGAAATGCCATCGGCCACCTGGGGGCAGGCGCGCCAGTGGTTGGGGCGTGAATTGGATCGGCTGGTGGTGGATACCTTTGATGGTCTCGATGTGGAGGGGTTGGCGGCCCTGAGCGGCACCCTGCGTGCCGGTGGGCTGCTGCTGATGCTGACACCGCCGCTGGAAAGTTGGGGGGGCTATCCAGATCCACAGCACCAGCGCCTCGCCAGTTGGCCCCATACCGCTGAGGCGGTGAGCGGTCGTTTGTTACAGCGTCTGGGGGCGCAGTTGAAACAACACGCCCTGCATTGGCAGCAGGGTGGGGCCATGCCGAAGTGGCCGGAGCAGGAGTGTGAGCATGAGCTGGGACAGCCGCCGATCACCCCTCCGCCCCCCTACGCCCACGCCGAACAGCAGGCGGCGGTAGCAGCGATCCATCACGTGGTACGCGGTCACCGCCGTCGCCCCCTGGTGTTGACCGCCGATCGCGGGCGCGGCAAGTCGGCGGCGCTGGGGATCGCGACCGCCCAGCTGCTGCAACAGGGGCTGCATGAGATCCTCCTGACCGCGCCCCGTCCCGAGGCGGTAGCGGCGGTATTTCGCCACGCCGAGGCCCTCTTGCCCGGCGCTGTGCGACAGAGGCACAGCCTCCATTGGCAGGGCAAACGCCTGCGCTTTTTCGCCCCCGACGCCTTGCTGAGCGAGCGCCCCGACGGTGAACTGCTGCTGGTGGACGAGGCGGCCGCGCTGCCACTGGCGATGCTGGAGGCGATGGTGCGTGGCTACGCACGGCTGGTACTGGCCAGCACGGTGCATGGCTACGAAGGCAGTGGGCGTGGCTTCGTGCTACGTTTTGCCAAGCGGCTCGATAACCTTGCCCCTGGCTGGCAGGCCTGTCGGATGACACAGGCGGTGCGCTGGGCCGAGGCCGACCCGCTGGAGGCCTGGTGCAACCGGGTGCTGTTGCTCGATGCTGAGGCGGTGGCCGACGAACGGGTGGCCGGAGTGACCTTGGACGCCTGCCAGGGGCAGTGGTTGCGCCAGGCGGAATTAGCCGCGGACGAGGCCACTCTGCAACGTCTGTTTGGCCTCCTGCAACTGGCCCACTACCGCACCAGCCCGAATGATCTGCGTCAACTGCTCGACAGCCCCGACCTGGCGATCCATGTGTTGCGCTGGCAGGGTGAGATCGTCGCGGCGATGGTGTTGCAGCAAGAGGGCGGACTGGACCCAGAACTGGCCGAGGCGGTGGCCACGGGCGAGCGGCGTGTTCAGGGCCACCTGCTGCCCCAATCGCTGGCGGCCCATGTCGGTTTTGCCGAGGCGGCCACCTTGCGGGCAGTGCGAGTGGTTCGCATCGTGGTCCATCCTGCCTGTCAGGCACGGGGGCTAGGCCAGGCCCTGTTGCGGGCGATCCCCGCGCGATTCCCAAACAGCGACTGGCTGGGTGCCAGCTTCGGTGCCAGTGTTGAGCTGCTCGGGTTCTGGCAGCGGGCTGGATATGCCCCGCTACGGCTGGGGCTGAAACGTGAAATCAGCAGCGGGGCCCACGCGGTGATGGTGGTGCGCCCCCTTTCGGCCCCGGCCCACGCCCTGTTTGCGCGTATGCGCGAGCGCTTCTGCCATCACCTGTCGATCCTGCTGCGTGAGCCGCTCAATGGGCTGGAGGCGCAACTGGCGCTTACCTTGCTGCAGGACTGTGGCGGCCCGGCCGAGGCGCTGGAGCTGCAGGACTGGCGCGATCTTCGGGCCTTTGCCCAGGGGCGGCGCGGCTACGAGGTCTGTATCCCGCCCCTGCAGGCCCTCTTGGCCTGGTGGTTCGCCCACGGTGGTCATGCCGATCTTGACGAAGCATCCCGCCAGTTACTGATACACAAGGTTGTGCAGCAGCAGCCCTGGCAGCACTGTATCGCGCAACAGGGGCTGGAAGGACGCAAGCAGGCCGAAACGCTGCTGCGAGAGGCGGTGGGTAAAATCCTGTCGTGCTGTGAAACCAATCAAGATTGAGCTGGCGCCTTGCGGGTATAATTTACAGCGAAAAAATAACCAAGACCTTCTAAGGAGAGCCCCAATGACAAGACTCACGCTAGCCGCAGCCACCCTGCTGACGCTACTGTTTAGCCCCTTCGTGCTTGCTGAAAGCGGCGTAGTTCGGGCGGTCATCACCACCGAGGTCGTCGATCGCGAGCCCGTGAACGACCTGCAGAACCTACAGATCAGTGACGAGCGCGCCTATTTCTTCACCGAACTGCGCGGTATGAGCGAGCAAAGCATCACCCACCGCTGGATCTACGACGGTGCCGTTACCGCCGAGATCGACTTTCATATCGGCGGCCCCCGCTGGCGTGTCTGGTCCAGCAAGGGGATTGCAGTCCAACAGCGCGGCCAGTGGCTGGTCGAGGTGGTCGATGGGATGGGTAATGTGATCCACCAAAAGACCTTTGATTATGCTCCCTGACACAACAGTGCCCCCACTGGGACACTGGCTTCCCCGGTTGTTTGCGGGAGGCATCCTTGCTTGAAAAGGAATAGATGGACATGAATCTCGAACCGGATCCGGGGGCCTCGCTTGCGGTGTTGATCGACGCCGACAACGCCAGCGCTGCCATGATTGATGGCTTGATTGGTGAGGTGGCGAAATTGGGTGTTGCCAGCGTTAAACGCATCTACGGCGACTGGACACAGCCCAACCTTGCACCCTGGAAGAGTGTGCTTTTGGATCACTCTATACAGCCGATCCAGCAGTTTAGCTATACCACCGGTAAAAACGCCACCGACAGCGCAATGATCATCGATGCGATGGATCTGCTCTACACGGGAAATTTTTCTGGTTTTTGCATCGTTTCCAGCGATAGCGATTTTACCCGCCTTGCAGCACGCATACGCGAGTCGGGCAAACGGGTCTACGGCTTTGGTGAACGCAAGACACCGCGCCCCTTTGTCTCTGCCTGTGACCGATTTATCTATACCGAGGTCTTCGCTCGCGAGCAAAACGAAGCTACTGGTAGCGCTGTTGTCTCACGGTCGGAAAAGGTGTTGCGTTCGGATACCCGCCTGTTGTCGCTTATTCGTGCGGGCATCGCTGCTGCATCGGACGACAATGGCTGGGCCAACCTCAGTGCTGTGGGCAGTTATATTGGCAAGACGGCAAATGACTTTGATTCGCGAACTTACGGTTTTGCCAAGTTGAGCGGCTTGGTGGAGGCCGTCGGGCTGTTTGATATGGATCGCAAGCCAAACGGCATATTCATCCGGGACAGTCGCAAGAAGCTTGTGCCCGAGGCGTAAAGTGTCTTACCTTGCCCCTTGCCCTCTGCTTGCGATCTGTTAGGCTTTTGGTATCAATAGACACAGGTAGCGATGACCATGAAGATCGCCATGCCCCACCCGGAACAGGCGCTGCCCGGTCGCGATGAGGCGATGGCGGTGCCTGAGCGTCATTATGTCAACGGCCAGCCGATGCGTCCGCCTTACCCGGACGGGATGGCGTTGGCGATGTTTGGTATGGGTTGCTTTTGGGGGGCCGAGCGGTGTTTTTGGGCGCTGCCGGGCGTCTATCTCACCATGGTCGGCTACAGCGCGGGATTCACCCCCAACCCCAGCTATCGCGAGGTCTGTAGCGGCATGACCGGGCATAACGAGGTGGTGCAGCTGCTTTTCGACCCTCAACAGCTCGATTACCGTCAACTGCTGATCACCTTCTGGCTATCCCATGACCCCACTCAGGGGATGCGTCAGGGCAACGATATCGGCACCCAGTACCGTTCCGGGATCTATACCTTTAGTGCGCAGCAGCAGGCCGAGGCTGAGGCCTCCCGGGCGCATTATCAGGGGCGGCTCGATGGGGCTGGCAAGGGGGCGATCAGTACCGAGATCCAGTCGGCCGGGCCGTTCTACTTTGCCGAGGAGTACCACCAGCAGTATTTGGCCAAAAATCCCGCCGGCTACTGTGGCCTGGGCGGAACTGGCGTGGCCTGGGAGTAGCGGGAAAAGATGGAGTTCAAGGACTACTACAAGATCCTCGGGGTCGAGAAAAACGCCAGTACCGACGAGATCAAGCGCGCCTACAAAAAGCTGGCGCGTAAGTATCACCCGGATGTCTCCAAGGAGACCGATGCCGAGCAGCAGTTCAAGGCGGTGAACGAGGCCTACCATGTGCTCAAGGATCGCGAGAAGCGCAAGGCCTATGATCAACTGGGCAGCCAGTGGCGCGAGGGTCAGGATTTTCGTCCACCGCCGAACTGGCAGGCACGTGGGCGGGGCTTTGGCGGAGAGAGCCAGGGCGGTTATAGCGACTTTTTTTCCGAGTTCTTTGGTGGCGGGGCCGGTGGTGGCTTTGGTGGTGGGCAAGGCTTTCGGGTACGCGGCGAAGACGTGCATGCCACCATCGAGATCACCCTGGAGGACGCCTGGAACGGTGGCTCACGTACCCTGACCCTGCAGGGTCAGGATCGGGACGAGCAGGGGCGTCCGATGCTGCGCAATCGCCAGCTCAATGTGCAGATCCCGCGCGGGATCCGCGAAGGGCAGCAGATCCGCCTCAGCGGACAGGGAGGGCCCGGCATGGGTGGTGGCCCGGCCGGGGATCTCTACCTGCAGGTGCGCTTTGCGCCCCACCCGTTGTTCCGCGCTGAGGGCAAAGACATCTTTTTGGAGCTGCCGCTCACCCCCTGGGAGGCGGCCCTGGGGGCGAAGATCCCGGTGCCCACCCTGGGGGGGAAGGTGGAGATGCAGATCCCGCCCGGTTCCCAGAGCGGGCGTAAGCTGCGCCTCAAGGGGCGCGGCCTGCCGGGTAAGCCGTCTGGCGATCAATACCTGGTGCTACATATCGAGACCCCGCCCGCCGATAGCGAGGCGGCGCGTAAACTCTATCAACGCATGGCCGCGGAGATGCCGTATAATCCACGCAAGGGGAGAGGGTTATGAAAGATCTGATCCCGTTAGGCGAAATCATCGACGAAAATATCCACCTCAGCCTGGACGAGCTGGCACAGCGTTGTGCCGTACAAGTGGACGTGGTCATCGCCCTGGTGCATGAAGGTGCACTGGAGCCCAAGGGTGAGCGACCGGAGGAGTGGTATTTCACAGGCCCGGATCTGATCCGCATGCTGCGCGCACGGCGTCTGCAGGTGGATCTGGAGGTTAATCTCCCCGGGGTGGCACTGGCGCTGGATCTGCTGGAGGAGCTGGACACCTTGCGTAGCCAGTTGCGCCAGATGGAGCAGCAAATGGGCCAGCGGCCCCGTCGGTGAACGCCGACGGTCCGCTGGGCCGAAGGAAACCCTGAATACCATGTATCTGGAAGCCGAACCCGCCGAGGTCAAACAGGCCAAGGCACCCCATGAATTGTTTATGGTGAATCTGCTGCTGTTTCATCTGTTGATGACCCCGGCGGCGATCGTGATCGACATCGGCACCTGGGGACTGCTGCTGCCGCTCTCCCTCTCGCTGACGGTGATGGGCTACAGCCTGTGGCGTGCGCGCCGCGCCGAGCGGCAGCACCGTCTGGTGATGCTACACTGGAAACTGGCGCTGCGCCGTTACCGTGTCCTGCTGATCGGATACGCCATCACCGCCGTCATCCTGTTGCTGGGTTATCTACTGACCCTGGCGATGGACGAGGGCAGCATGCGCCAGATCATGTTTACCGTGATCACCCGCATCGGCGTGGTGCCGCTGGTGGTGATGGTCTTTGTGCTGGCCTTCCTTGAATCCAGCGGGCTCTCCCAGGCCGGTAGCCAGGAGGTGCCAGACTGGCTCTTTGCCCGCTACTTTCCGGACGAACTTGAGCAAGACAATGGAGTAGATAATGCGTAAACCCCTGCTGTTGACCCTGCTGGCCGGCCTCTCTGGACAGGCGCTGGCCCATCCTGGCCATGGCCATCACGGCCACGATGGCTTTTCGCTGATCCACTACCTCACCGAGCCCGCCCACGTCGCCGGGATCGTGCTGGTGGTGGCGATTATCGGCAGCCTGGCCGGTTGGCTATGGCGGCGCAACAAGGCCAAGTGATCCCGTTGTTCGTACAAGGTCGGCGAGCTGCCCGTACCGGGCCATGACGACCATCGACACGCTGATCGTTGGTCAGGGGCTGGCCGGTTCGCTGCTTGCCTGGGCATTGCAGCGCCGTGGCCAGCGGGTCTTGGTGCTGGATGATGGGCACCGCAGTGCCGCTTCCACCGTCGCCGCCGGGCTGCTCAATCCGATCACCGGTCAGCGTCTGGTCAAGGGGCCGGAGGTGGATGAGTGCCTGCCCGCCGCGCAAGGCTGCTACCGTGAGCTGGAACGCGAGCTGCAACGTCCGCTGTTCCATCCCCTGCCCATCTGGCGGCTGTTCCAGGGCGAACGGGAGTGTCAGGCCTGGGAGAAGCGCCGCGCCGATCCCGCCTATCAAGACTATCTGGGTGCCCCCCTGCCGCTGATGGACTCTCCCGCCGCCCCGTTGGGGGGCTTTGTTCAGCGCCATAGCGGCTATCTGGACACCCGCGCCCTGTTGGCGGGCATGCGTGAGCGCTTGCAGGCCATGGGGTGTTGGCGTCAGGAGGCGGTGGATTACCGCCAGATAGTCCCAGGTGCCCAGGGGGTGGTCTATCGTGATCTCTCTGCCAAACGATTGATCTTCTGTGAGGGCTGGCAAGCACGGCACAACCCCTGGTTTGCCGATCTGCCGCTGGCCCCCTCCCGTGGCACCATCCTCACCCTGCACAGCGATGCCCCCTGGCCATCGGTGATCCTCAATCAGGGGCGTTGGTTGATGCCCCGTGGTGGCGGTGAATACCGTCTCGGTGCCAGCTATGACCGTGAACGACTGGAAGCGGCACCCGATAGCGAGGAGATCGCGGCACTGCGCCAGCAGTTGTTACGCTGGTTCCCCGCCGCGCCCGATTATCGCATCACGGCGGTAGAAAGCGCGGTGCGCCCCAATACCCGCGACAAGCGCCCGCTGCTCGGTGTGCACCCCCAATACCCTGGCCTGGGGGTGTTCAACGGCTTTGGTTCACGCGGTTCGCTGCTCATCCCCTGGCACGCCGAGCGCATGGCCGAACGGCTGTGCGATGGCCTGCCGCTGCCCGAAGGGGTGGATATCCGCCGTTATGGTTAGGCTGGTACAACAAAGCCAACAACTGCTGGCGCAGTACCTTAAGCCTGGCGATCTCGCCATCGATGCCACCGTGGGCAACGGCCATGACACCTGTTTTCTCGCCGAGGCGGTAGGGGAAGCGGGGCGGGTCTATGGCTTTGATATCCAGCAACAGGCGTTGGATGCGGCCTGGCAGCGGCTTGATCAGGCCGCTTTGGCGGCGCGGGTGGCCCTCTACCATGCCGGCCACGAGACCATGGTGCAACAGTTGCCCAGTGAGCTGCGTGGGCAGGTGCGGGTGGTGATGTTTAACCTCGGTTACCTGCCCGGTGGCGACAAGGGGCGTACCACCCACCTTTCCACCACCCTTGCGGCGCTGGGGCAGGCACTGGAGTTGCTCGCCCCCGGCGGGCTGCTTTCGGTGATGGCCTACACCGGCCATCCTGGCGGTCGGGAAGAGGCCGAGGCGGTCAAGGCCTGGGCCAACAACCTGCCCCGCCCGCCCTGGTACGCCACCCTGCAGGTGCCGCCCGGCAACCCCCACGCCCCCGAGTGGTTATTGGTGATGCGGGAGACAGGCTCGCTATGAATCCACCCCAAAGTCCTGCGCACAGGCGAGCAGTTCGTCCCAATCGTTGGGCGGGTTGCCAGATTCCAGCATTTGGCGAAATACTCTGTAGGCATCGGCCTGGCTCGCATAGGCACGCTTGGTGTTGGTGTCGTTAACCCAGGCGTAGACGATGATCCTGCTGGCGGTGTGAAAACGAAAAAACAGACGGTATTGCTGAAAAAATTTGGCGCGGAACCAGTGCTTGTGAGCCCCGCCCAGTGTACGGCCCTGACGGTATTCGACCCGAGCGGGATCCTCGGGGATGAGCTCGAAGACCAGTCGGTGGATGGCTGCCAAACGCTTGGTGGCATTCTTTTTGGTATACCCTTCGGGGTCCTTCTCTTTCAGTTGCTCAACCTCCCTGGTCAGCGTCTCCAGTTGCTCCAGGAATAGCGGGTGTGCAAAGAGTGTCCAGCCATGGGCGGTGAGCGGCGATGCACTGCCAGCCATCAGTCATCGCTGGCCGATAAAGGGGCGTCCAGATCGACATCGACCTTCGCCGTAAGGTTCTGGATGCGTTTTTGCAATGGCTGACTGATGGCCTGAACATGCTCGGGATGCCGGATCAGATCCTGGCTCAGCAAGTCGAGGAACGGTTCAAGGGCCTGATCATCCTCAGTGACCGCGCGAGATAGCACAACTTCGCCATCCGCGCGGATGCTGTAGAGGATCTTGTCACGCTTGCTTAGCATTAGCGTGCGACGCACCGCCTCGGGCACGGTGGTTTGGTAACGATCGGTCAGGGTGGATTCGACTTCAAGGCTGGGGGACATGGCACTCTCCTGCGCTATCACAGCACGACATAGAATAATGGTAATGCAATCGCATTACGCTTTCAATGGCCTACCACGATAGATCCGCACCACCGCCGTTTCCTTCGCTGCTTCGTCAGTCGCGCCCGTCTCCTTCGTCATGGCAACACCGCGATAGCGTGCCTGCGGGGGCGTGGGCTGCGCTGGCTCTGGCTGGACGAATCCCTTCAGCTCCGCTGCCATCTCACGCAATACCCGGTTGCGTGATTTTTCACCGTACTCCAGCATCCGTGCGGCGGCGCCCTCTTCGCTGATGCGGATGGCCTGGTTGAATTCCTCCTTGATGAAGCGGCGCATCACCATCAGTAGGCGCACGTAGTCGCGGTTGATCTGCGCTGGTTCTCCATAGCTTGCTTGCATGGATAATCTCCTTTGGCATCAGTGGTAATGGACTGTGCAGCAAGATATGGGCCATGCCGTGGGGCGGGGTTTGGCGGGGGGATGGCTTGTCTGTTGTCAGTTGATGGTGCAGGCCGGCACCAATATGGTGCCGGGAACTGTGGCCGGATCAGGTGGTCACAGAGGCGTAGTCAGTGCTCGGTTTGCAGCAGTGGTTTGATCGTTGGCCACATGGTCTCAAACAAAAGCACCTGGCCGGTGGCATTGGGATGCAGGTTGTCCGCCAGCATCAATTCGTGATCAAGTACCACCTGTTCCAGTAGTATCGGAGCCTCGGGCAGCCCATGGGCCTCACGCAGTTCGGGATAGATCGCGGCGAAGCGTTCGCTGTAGCGTGGGCCGTAGTTGGGCGGGATCGCCATCCCCGGCAGCAGTACGGTGGCCCCTTGGGCCTGAGCGAGGGTGATCATCTGCTCCAGATTGCTGTGCAGGCTGGTGAGGGAGAGGGCGCGCAGGCCATCGTTGGAGCCCAGTGCGATGATCACCAGCTGTGGCTGGTGCGCCTCCAGCAGGGTCGGTAGACGCGAAAGGCCGCCGCCGCTGGTGTCGCCGCTAATGCTGGCGTTGTGTATCTGCCAGCCCAGCCCCTTGTCATCGATGCGTTGTTGCAGCAAGCTGACCCAGCCCTGTTCGGCGGGCAGACCATAGGCGGCACTCAGGCTGTCGCCCACCACCAGAATTCGCTCCGCCTGTGCAGGTAGGGCAACAATCAACAAAACCAGGGAAAACAGAAAACCACGCATGAGCACACATCCACTCTCAGAGAACACCATTGTCGCTGCCCAGGGCCTGGGCAAGCAAGTCACTACCGCCGCCGGGGAGCTTACCATCCTGCAGGCTGTCGAGTTGGACATCGCCAGGGGCGAATCGGTTGCAATCGTCGGTGCCTCCGGCTCGGGGAAGTCCACCCTATTGGGCCTGTTGGCGGGACTCGACCTGCCCACTCAGGGGCGGATCCGCCTTGCCGGTGAGTGGCTGGATGAACTGGACGAGGATGGCCGCGCCCGGCTGCGTGGGGAGCAGGTGGGCTTTGTCTTTCAGTCCTTCCAGTTGCTACCCAGCCTGACCGCGCTGGAAAACGTGATGCTGCCACTGGAGCTGGCCGGGGTGGACAAGGCCGCTGCCCCGGCGGCGACCTTGCTGGAGCGGGTCGGCTTGGGGGCGCGTCTCGATCATTATCCCAAACAGCTCTCCGGTGGCGAGCAGCAGCGGGTGGCGATTGCGCGTGCCTTCGCCATCGAGCCGGCGGTGTTGTTTGCCGACGAACCCACCGGCAACCTGGATGCGGCCACCGGCGGGCGCATCATCGAGCTGCTGTTCTCGCTCAATGCCGAGCAGGGCACCACCCTGGTGCTGGTGACCCACGATGACCACCTGGCCGAACGCTGTGATCGGGCGATCCGCCTCGATGCCGGCAGGATCGTGGCATGATGCTACGCGACCTGAGACTGGCCTGGCGGCTGCTGCTGCGTGACTGGCGTGCAGGTGAGCTGCGCATCCTGCTGTTAGCGCTGATCATCGCGGTCACCGCCACCACCACCATCGGCATGTTTACCGACCGCCTGCAGCGGGCCATGGTGGAGCAGTCCGCCGAGCTGCTGGGGGGGGATCTGCTGCTGCAATCGCCGCGCGAGATCGAAGCGGCCTGGCAGGCGCGTGCCGCCGAGCTGGGGCTGGCCGAGGCGCTGGTGCTAGAGTTTCCCAGTGCGGTATTGCACGATGACGAGATGCAGTTGAGCGGGGTCAAGGCGGTGGATGAACGCTATCCGCTGCGTGGCCAGTTGCGGGTGTCGCGCAGTCCCTATGGCGAGGAGGAGCGGGTCGATCAGATCCCCGCCCCCGGCGAGGCCTGGGTGGAGGCGCGCCTGCTTACCCTGCTGGGGATGGCGCTGGGTGAGACCATCGAACTGGGCGAGAGCCACCTGGAGGTGACCCGCGTGCTCACCTTCGAGCCCAGTGCCGGGGGAGGTTTCTTCGCCATGGCCCCCCGGGTGATGGTCAACCAGGCGATCCTTGACGAGGCGCAATTGATCCAGCCAGGTAGCCGCATCGCCTATCAGTACCTGTTTGCCGGGGAGGATGCTGCCCTGCAGAGCTTCCAGCAGTGGCTACGCCCACAGCTGGAGCCCAGCCATCGCCTGCTCGATATCCGCGAGGGCCAGCCCACCGTAGGGGCCGCCCTGGAGCGGGCCGAGCAGTATCTGGGGCTGGCCAGTCTGGTGGCGGTATTGCTGGCCGGGGTGGCGATCGCCATGGGGGCTCGTCGCTATGCCGAGCGCCACTTCGACATGGTGGCGGTGTTGCGCTGCCTGGGCAGTGGCCAGCAACGCATTCTGGCGCTGTTTTTGCCCCAGTTGCTATGGCTGGGCCTGCTCGGTTCGCTGGTGGGGATCGCCCTGGCCTGGGGGGCGCAGAGCGCACTGTTCTATCTGCTGCGCGAGATGCTCCCCGCCACCCTGCCTGCACCCGGCTGGGCACCGTTGCTGATGGGGCTGGCCACGGGGCTGATCGTACTGGCCGGTTTTGCCCTGCCGCCGGTGCTGCGCCTGCGCAGTGTACCGGCGTTACGGGTGCTGCGCCGGGAGTTGGCCCCGATGCCGCTGCGTGGTTGGCTGGTCTACGGCGTGGCGGTGATCACCCTGGCTTTGCTGATGTGGCGCTATACCGGCAGCGCTATCCTCACCGCCGCGGTGATGGGTGGGGCGGCCGTGGCGCTGTTGCTCTTGGGCAGTGGTGCGGCACTGCTGCTGCGCCTCAGCCGCCTGCTGCACCGTCGCGTGGGGGTGGCCTGGAGCTATGGCTTCAACAATCTGTGGCGCAGGCCGCTGCTGAGCATCAGCCAGATCCTCGCCTTTGGCCTGACCCTGATGGCGATGACTTTGATCGCCCTGGTGCGTGGCGACCTGCTCGACACCTGGCAGGCACAGCTCCCCCCCGATACCCACAATCACTTCGTGGTCAACATCCTGCCCCATCAGCAGCAGGACTTTGCCGCCTACCTGAGCGAACGCGACATCGACAGCAGCCCCATCTATCCACTGGTGCGCGGTCGCCTGGCCAAGGTGGCTGGCGAGCCGCTGGGGGATCGTATCCAGCCTGGTGATGAGGGGGCCGGGGCGGTCTATCGTGAAATGAATCTCACCTGGACCGACACCTTGCCGTCCACCAACCGCATCACCGCCGGGCAGTGGTGGCCAGAGGGTGGCCCGGAGGACCCCATGGTTGTGTCGATGGAGCAGGGCCTGGCGGAGCGGCTGGGAGTCTCGCTGGGGGATGTGCTCACCTTCAGCTTTGGCCCGCAGCAGCTTGAGGTGAGGGTGAGCAGCCTGCGTAGTGTGCAGTGGGACTCCTTTCAGCCCAACTTCTTCATGATCTTCCCCGAGCAGGCACTGGCCGGGCAGCCCGCCACCTACATGACCAGCTTTCATCTCGGGCAGCCGCAACGCGGCGAACTGGGGCCGATGGTGCGCCAGTTCCCCTCCATCACCGTGGTGGACCTGGAGCGGATGATGGATCAGGTACGCAGCATCCTCGATCAGGTGACCCTGGCGGTGGAGTTTGTACTGTTGTTTGTGTTGCTGGCGGGCTTTGCAGTGCTCTATGCCGCGTTGCAATCAAGTCTCGACGAGCGCCTGCACGAGGGGGCGCTGTTGCGTACCCTGGGTGCCAGTCGTCGCCAGTTGCGTAGCGGCCACCTGGCCGAGTATGGCCTGCTCGGGGCCCTAGCCGGATTACTGGCGGCACTCGGCAGCGAGCTGGTGGCACTGACCCTGTACGCCCAGGTCTTCGACCTGAGCTACCGTTTCAACTGGCAGGTGTGGCTGTTGTTACCAGCGATGGGTGCCTTGCTGATCGGACTTGCCGGGTTCTATGGTACGCGCCGGGTGGTGGCCTATAGCCCCCTGCGGGTGCTACGTGGACTGTAATGGTCTACCCTTTGTAACACCCCCCCCATAAAAAACGAGGAGTCGAAAAATGAAGAAACTGAGTACAACCTTGTGTGCCGCCGCCCTGCTGGGTGCCACCGCTGGCGCACCGTTGCAGGCCGAGCCGATGATCTCGACCAACCGCATCACCATGGATACCGCGCTGCAACTGGCCCAGGCCACCATCGAGGCCTGTCGCAAGGAAGGGGTGCAGATCGCGGTGACCGTGGTTGACCGGGCCGGTCATCCCCAGGTCATGCTGCGCGATGTGTTGGCGATGGATCTGACCCTGGCGATCTCCAAGCAGAAGGCCTACACCGCGCTCTCCTTCAACATGCCCACCTCCGAGATGGGGGCACGCTTCACTGAACCCTACTCGGTGATGAAGCTGGACGGCCTGGTGGCCAGCGCTGGCGGGCTGCCGATCACCGCCGGCGGCGCCCTGCTGGGTGGGGTGGGTGTAAGCGGCGCGCCCTCCGGTATTACCGATGAGCAGTGTGCCCAGGCGGGCATTGATGCGATTCAAGACGATCTGGAAATGGCGGCATTCTAGCCCGAATGGCCGGGGAGGGGCGCTGCTCCTACGGTTTAAAGACGAGCAGTCATTGTGCCGGTCAACGTTTTTTGTGCCTGCCCTGCTTGCGCCTTCGTGTTGAGGTTTTTGGGTTTTGTCTAGCAACCGACGGGAGAAGGATATGTACTTGAAAGATAACAGCAATGGCGACATGGTCGAGGTGCTGGATACGGCGGCGCTGTTTGATCCCAATCAGGCGTCCCTGCAAGGCCGCTACCACGCTGGTGAGGAGATGCCCGAGGCGCAGTCCTTCGCCAAGGCCGAGCTGCTCTTCCCCTCCGGTGAGGCATTGCCCCGTTGCTGGGTTGATCCCGGCTACCGCAACTGATCCGATAACACCAACCCCGCTGAATACAGCGGGGCCATCCTTCATGCTGTTAGCCCGTGGCCGGGGCAGCAGCTGTATTATCTGTGTGGCGCCATGCCGCGTGCGCCTGGTAGATCTGCATGACTGACAAGCCCGACGGCGCGACGCCCATGCCGAAAAAGTTCGGCACCTTCGGCGGTGTCTTTACCCCCAGCCTGTTAACCATCCTCGGCGTGATCATGTTCCTGCTGTTTCCCACCGTGGTGGGGTATGCGGGCCTGTGGGGGGCGCTGTTGATTCTGCTGGGGGCCAAGCTGATCACCGTGATCACCGGGCTGTCCATCGCCTCCATCGCCACCAATATGCGGGTCAAGGGCGGCGGGGCCTACTACCTGATCAGCCGCAGCCTTGGGGTAGAGTTTGGCGGGGTGATCGCGATCTTTTTCTTCATCGCCCAGGCGGTGGCGGTGACCCTCTACGTGGTGGGTTTTACCACCGCCATCTTTGCCGCCTTTCCTGAACTTGGACTCTCCTTTCGCAGCGTGGCAACGCTGACCAACCTGGCGGTGTTTATCACGGTGTTGATCGGCGCGGCCTGGACCATCCGCCTGCAGTACCTGATCCTGGTGGTGCTGCTGCTGTCCATCGCCTCCTTCCTGGTCGGCGCGGCGATGACGGCCTCACCAGCCCTGCTACAGGCCAACCTGGCCAGCCATTGGAGCGCGGAGTTTTCCCCCTTCGTGGTCTTCGCGCTGTTCTTTCCGGCGGTGACCGGGATCATGGCGGGGGTGAATATGTCCGGGGATCTGCGTCGGGCCCACCACGCCATTCCGCTGGGCACGTTTGCAGCCATCGGGGTGTCGGCGGCGATCTATATTGCCATCGCGGTACTGCTGGCGGCCAGTGTACCGCGCGAGCAGTTGCTGGGTGAGGGCTTTGTGATGCAGCAGCAGGCGCTGTTTCCGTCGTTGGTGCTCGCCGGGGTGATCTTTGCCACCCTCTCCTCGGCGCTGGCCAGCATGATGGGGGCACCACGGATCCTGCAGGCCTTCGCGCGAGACAACATCTTTGCCCGCCTGCGCTGGTTTGGCCACGGCAGTGGCCGCAGGGCCGAGCCACGGCGCGCCATCGTGCTGACCTTCATCATCGCCCAAGTGGGGGTAATGGTGGGCGATCTGAACACCATCGCGCCGATCATCACCATGTTCTTCCTTATCACCTACGCGGCGGTCAACCTCGCCTGTTTCTATGAGGGGCGCTCCAACAACCCCAGCTTTCGCCCCACCTTTCGCTACAACCACTGGTCCATTGCCCTATTTGGGGCGCTGGCCTGTGTGGCGGTGATGTTCCTGATCAACGCCCTGTGGGCCACGGTGGCACTGCTGCTGGCGGGCCTGTTCTACTTTTTCATCGCCCGCGCCGAGGTGCAGGTACACTGGGGCGACATGCAGGGGGGCTTTGCCTTCCAGTTGGCCCGCAATGCCCTGCTGCGTCTGGAGCGGGAACGCTACCACCCCAAGAACTGGCGCCCGTCCATCCTCGCCCTCAGCGGCGGACCCAGCCACCGTCTCCACCTTATCGAATACGCCCGCTGGTTTACCGTCGACAGTGGCATCGTCTCGGTGGCGCAGCTGATCCGTGGTGAGTTGGAGGATCGTCTGGCACGACGCCATGAGGCTGAGTCGATCCTGCGACGCTTTCTGCTCCGGGAGGGGATGGAGGCCTTTCCGGTCGTGATCGTGGAGGAGGATATCAACGCGGCGATCAAGGCGCTGTTACAGTGCCACGGGATCGGCGGCATACGCCCCAATACCGTGTTGCTCGGCTGGAGTCGTGACCCGCAAAACTCCGAGGTCTTCTACGAGGCGATCCACACCGTCCAGGAGATGGCCCACAGCCTGATCATCGTTGCCAGTGAGCAGCCCGAGGTACTAAGCCCGGCACCAAGCGGCGCGATCAACATCTGGTGGAACGACAACCAGAATATCGAGCTGATGCTGCTGCTGGCCTTTATGCTAAAGAAGAACCGCGAGTGGCGTGACCACCCGATCCGCCTGCTGCGCACAGTTGCCCCCAGGGCCGATATCGTGAATATCGAGCACGAGACCCGGCGTATGCTCAGCCTGGCACGGATCGAGGCGGAACTGGTGATTCTGCCAGGCGACGAGCCGCTGGCAGCGCTACGCCAACACATGCTCCCCTCGGCGGTGCTGCTGGCAGGCTTCGTGCCTGACGAAGAGCATGGCCACAAGGCCTATCTCGCCGAGCTGCAACGGATCGTCGAGCTGCCGGGGGATATCGTCTTCGTCTACAACGCCGGTGGTGTGGCGCTGGATGCCTGAGCAGATCGCCAACGCCGCGTGATGATATCGCTTGATAACGTAATCGCGAATCGTTATCATTTGCCTTCATCTTGTTGACGGGAGTCAAATATGGGGCAGGTGAACAACAACCGGAGCGGGTCACGCCAGGGAATGGTTCGCAGTGAACAACTGCTCGGGGAAAAGGGGGAGTTGGTGATCGTCCATGGGCAGAGCGAGTATCGCCTGCGTTTGACCCGTCAGGGGAAGCTGATCCTCACCAAGTAGCTGCACCATGCAAAGGTCGGACTTGGCCGTAGATACCGAAACTGGGCCTAGTCGTCATCCAGGCCGCGCTCCTTGCGTCGTTGGGCCGACTGCCTTTCCATCATGTGTCGGATGAGCATGTCCTGTTCCTGCTCAGCCAATGCCTCGAACTCCACACCGATACGATAGCGCCTGCGTGCCTCGGCCTTGGGGCGCTCCTTGCAATAGACCACCCGGGCCAGCGGCTGGATGCACAGCATGGAGGGGAAGAGGATGATGCGCAGTTGCAGGCGGGTGGTGGGCGCAAGCGCGTTGTGATGGACAAAGGCCATGCCGTTGGCGCTGATGTTGACCCGGTGGTTGGGCTGCACATCACCACCGAAGCTGATCGCCCCGGCGATCTGGGCCACGGCATCGATCTTTTTATCCAGCAGGGTGAGATATTGGGCGATCTCGCTGTGGTTTTTGCGGATGCCGGCAAGCAGGTGGCCAGATTGGATGGTCAGCTCACGCAGTTGCAGCAGCGCACGGCAGGTTTGCAACTCCTTTTCCGGCGGGCTCTCTTCCTCGTTTTCCCCGCTAATGAGCTCACGAAACTCCAGGTGGACGTCGTCGTCCACCCGAAAGGCCCTTCTCCGCTCCTTTCCGCTGCCAACATCCATGGGCTTAGAGCGTGTTGACGCCGTCTTCGCTGCCGATCAGCACCACATCCGCCGGACGCAGCGCAAACAGCCCGTTGGTGACTACCCCGGTGATGTTGTTCAGGGTCTGCTCCAGCTCACAGGCATCGGCGATCTCCAGGCCGTGCACGTCGAGGATCACGTTGCCGTTGTCGGTGACAAAGCCCTCGCGATAGACCGGCTCGCCACCCAGACCGACCAGTTGGCGGGCCACATAGCTGCGTGCCATGGGGATCACTTCCACTGGCAGCGGGAAGGCACCCAGGGTCTCAACCACCTTGGTGCTGTCGACGATACAGACAAACTTTTTTGCCACCGCCGCTACGATCTTTTCGCGGGTCAGTGCGCCACCGCCGCCCTTGATGAGGTGCGAGAGGTGGTTGGTTTCGTCCGCGCCGTCCACGTAGACGGAGATGTCGGCCACCTCATTGAGATCCAGCACCTCAATGCCGTGCCCCCTGAGCCGCTCGGCACTGGCCTCGGAGCTGGCCACGGTACCGGCGATGCTGTTTTTGATCTCCGCCAGATAGTCGATGAAGTAGTTGGCGGTGGAGCCGGTACCGATCCCGATGATGGTGTCCTGTTCAACGTGCTCCAGCGCGGCACGGGCTACCGCCTGTTTCATTTCGTCCTGGGTCATGCTCATGCAAGAAAACCTCTGCTTGTTCTGATTTGTTGGCCGATTCTATCCCGGAATGGTCGGGCATTGCACCCATCCATTTAGCCAGACTATGAAGAGTATAGACTATCAGTACCGAGTGTCGGTGCCCCGTGCTCGTGCCTTAACGGGCTTGCCCGGGATCCGTAATCGGCATATAAAGGACATACAACAAGGTACAAAAGCCATAATCCAAGAGGGGAGTCTCCATGCAATTTATCCGCAATCTTTTCGCCCTGGTCGGTCTGCTTTTCGTGGTCCTGCTGGCCATTGTCTACGCGCAATATAAAGATGAAATTCACGCCATGGCTGGTGAATATCAGGCCTTGCAACAACTGGATGCCCAGGCCAGTGAGATCTACTTGACCATGTGGCAGCGCCTCAAGGCCAGCGGTAATACCGCCGATGCCACGGTATGGCATGTCCCGGTTGAGGCGGATCTGAGCGTGGAGGAGGTCGAGGAATCGATGAAGATGATCGCCAACGCCCGCAACATCATGTTTGTCGGTGAGCAGCCATTGTCGCAGCAGGTGGAGCTGATGACCGGGAAAAAGCAGCGATTTCTGAAGATCTTTCAATTCTGTAACCCGCTCACCGCAGTGATGATGGTCGATTACAGCGATGCCTTCTCCGCCTATCTGCCATGCCGTATCGCCCTGGTGGAGGACAAGCAGGGTGGTCTCAACCTTTACGCGCTGGATATGGACATGATGATCCACGGTGGCCGCCCGCTGCCGCCCGAGTTGTTTGAGGAAACCCAGCAGGTCAAGGAGGTCATGCTAGCGATCATGCACGGCGGTGCGCGTGGGGATTTTGAATAGCTGCAGGCCGTCGCGGGGAAAGTGTCAACCCGCCGGGTTGTCTTTTTCCCCTTGCCAGCGCATCAGCGCTGGCTTATGTTGTGCGCATGCTAAATGACTATATCAAACGTATCCTGACCGCCCGGGTCTATGACGTGGCGATCGAAACGCCGCTGGAAAAGGCCCCGTCCCTCTCCGCACGCCTCGATAACCACGTATGGCTCAAACGGGAAGATCTGCAACCGGTCTTCTCCTTCAAGCTGCGCGGTGCCTACAACCGCATGATCAACCTCACCCCGGCAGAACGGGCGCGGGGGGTGATCGCCGCCTCGGCGGGCAACCACGCGCAGGGGCTGGCCCTCTCCGCCGCGCGGCTGGGGATCGATGCGCTGATCGTGATGCCCAAGACCACCCCGGAGATCAAGGTCCAGTCGGTGGCCAGCCGCGGGGCTCGCATTACCCTGCACGGCAACACCTACAACGACGCCGCTGAACATGCCAAGCAGATCGCCGAGGAAGAGGGGCGCACCTTCGTCCATCCCTATGATGATCCGGATGTCATCGCCGGGCAGGGTACCATCGCCATGGAGATCCTGCGCCAGCACCAGGGGGATATCGATGCGATCTTCGTCCCGGTGGGTGGTGGCGGGCTGATCGCCGGGATCGCCGCCTACATCAAATACCTCTATCCACAGATCCGCATCATCGGGGTTGAGCCGGACGATGCCCCCTGCATGTACGAGGCGCTACGCGCCGGCGAGCGGGTGATCCTCGACCAGGTGGGGATCTTCGCCGATGGGGTGGCGGTACGCCAGGTTGGGGAAGAACCGTTCCGCATCGCCCAGCGCTATGTGGATGAGGTGATCCTGGTTACCACCGACGAGATCTGCGCCGCGATCAAGGACATCTTCGAGGACACCCGTTCGATCACCGAACCGGCCGGGGCGCTGGCGGTGGCCGGGGTGAAAAAATACGTCGAGCGCGAGGGCTGTAGCGACCGTCAACTGGTGGCCATCGACAGCGGTGCCAACATCAACTTCGACCGCCTGCGCCACGTGGCCGAACGGGCCGAACTGGGCGAGCGGCGCGAGTTGCTGCTGGCGGTGACCATCCCCGAGCGCCCCGGTAGCTTCCGTCAGTTCTGCGACACCCTGGGGCAGCGTGCCATCACCGAGTTCAACTACCGCTATGCCGACAGCGCAGAGGCGCATATCTTCGTCGGCGTACAGATGGGGCGTGGGCAACAGGAAAGGGAAGAGCTGATCCGCCTGCTGCGCGATCGCGACTACCCGCTGGTGGACATGAGCGACAACGAGATGGCCAAGTTGCATACGCGCTACATGGTCGGTGGGCGTGCCAACGCAGAAAACGAGCGCCTGTTCCGCTTCGAGTTCCCGGAGCGCCCCGGTGCCCTGCTGCGCTTCTTGAACCACATGGGCGAGCACTGGAACATCAGTCTGTTCCACTACCGCAACCACGGTGCCGCCTACGGGCGAGTGCTGTGCGGGGTACAGGTGCCCGATGCCGATCTGCCCGCCTTCGAGGATTTTTTGCAACAGCTCGGCTATCCCTACTGGGACGAGAGCGACAACCCGGTCTATCCGCTGTTTCTGCGTAATCGATGAAGCCCATCGCCGAGGCCTGCCTGGAGAACACCGCGCCGATCCGCACCGTCTTGCGTCAGTTACTGCCGGGCAGGCGGCAGCTGCTGGAGATCGGCAGCGGCACCGGACAACACGCTGCGGCACTGGCGGGCGCGTTTCCAGGCCTTTGCTGGCAAAGCTCCGACAGGGCCGAGTACCTTCCCGGCATCCGTGCCTGGCTGGTCGATGCCCCCGCGAATGCCCTGCCGCCGCTGCTGCTCGATGTGGCACAACAGCCCTGGCCAGTGGCCGAAGGCGGCTACGATGCCGTCTTTAGTGCCAATACCGCCCATATCATGGGCTGGGCGGAGGTGGAGGCGATGTTCGCTGGGGTGGCCAGGGCATTGCAGCCCGGCGGCTTGTTCCTGCTCTACGGCCCGTTTAACTACCAGGGCCGCTACACCACCGAAGGCAATGCCCGCTTCGACCAATGGCTAAGACAGCGCAACCCGGCCAGTGGGATCCGCGATCGAGAGGCCTTGAATCACCTGGCCGAGTGCTGTGGAATGGATGCCTACCGGGACTTTGCCATGCCCGCCAACAATCGCATGCTGGTGTGGCACAGGCGGTAGCTGCCATGGGGTGCAAAACCCCGGCGGCTTCGTGGTAGCGGCCGATAGCCACCTCCACCCCTTCGAACGATGCTGCTGTGACCTATAACATAGCCACGGCCGCTTGATGGCCATAAGCTTACATGGCAGCAGACAGGTAACCGCGACAAAAGGGATGTGTCAGTATGAAAAAAGACATCAACGAAACCCCAGGCAACAGCGTG
>SLDE01000225.1 GCA_007125455.1 Ectothiorhodospiraceae bacterium | reverse complement strand
GCCGCTCTTCACATAGTTTTCAAAATTGGCGGCGGTAATCGGCGCCTTGTCGGCGAAGAGCTCAAGGGTAATGGTGCCCATATTGGTGTTGAGTTTGATCACGGCTTAGTCCTCTTCGGGGGTGATTTGTGAAACCTGTTCAATGACGACGTTCTCACGCGGCACATCGCGATGCATACCACGGGAGCCGGTAGAGACAGCCTTGATCGCCTCGACCACCTCCATGCCCTCTATCACCCGCCCAAATACCGCGTAGCCCCAGCCCCGTGGGGTGGGGGACTGGTGGTCCAGAGGCGCGTTGTCGTTCACATTGATGAAGAACTGTGCGGTGGCTGAATGCGGGTCGTTGGTGCGCGCCATGGCGATGGTGCCGGTGGTGTTGCCCAGACCGTTGTCGGCCTCGTTGGGGATTGGCTCATGGGTGGACTTCTCGCGGAACTGCTCGTCAAAGCCGCCCCCCTGGATCATAAAGCCATCGATCACACGGTGAAAGATGGTGCCGTTGTAAAAGCCTTCATCCACATAGCGCAGGAAGTTGGCTACGGTCTTGGGGGCCTTGTCGGGATAGAGTTCCAGGGTGATGCTGCCCTTGCTGGTTTGCATCTGAAGCTGTACAGGCGTTTCGGCCAGGGCGTTGCCGCTCAGGGCCAGCAGGGTGAGGGCAAGGAAGGTGTGGAGCAGTCTGTTCATGATCCGGATCCGTGCAATAACTTAAAGGGGCGGACATCATAGCGGCTTTGGCGGCGTCGGAAAACTGCAAACTACACCCAGGGGCGGTTTTGGGCTACCATGCCGCTTTTCTCCGGCAGCATGGATCAACACAATGGCCTACCGGCACGAGCTCAAGCTTCACAACAACCTGAGTAAGCAAAAGGAACGCTTTGTTCCCATCGATCCGAACCATGTGCGGATGTACGTCTGCGGGATGACCGTGTACGACCACTGCCATATCGGCCATGCGCGGGTTCTGGTGGTGTTTGATGTGGTTAGCCGTTATCTGCGTCGCATATACGGTGCCAGCCAGGTCAGCTATGTGCGCAATATCACTGACATCGACGACAAGATCATCGCCCGTGCCAACGATAATGGCGAGGCCATTGATGCCCTTACCGAGCGCTATATCGCCCTGATGCATGAGGATGCCGAGCGTCTGGGGGTGCTGCCGCCGGACCAGGAGCCGCGCGCTACCCGCTACATGGACGAGATCATTGCCATGGTGCAGCGCCTGATCGAGCGCGGTTACGCCTACGCGGCGGCCAATGGCGATGTCTACTATGATGTAAGCCGCTTCGAGGGCTACGGCAAGCTCTCGGGCAAGAACCCCGACGACCTGCGCGCCGGTGAGCGGGTGGCGGTGGATGAGGGCAAGGATGATCCGCTCGATTTTGTGCTGTGGAAGGCGGCCAAGCCCGGCGAACCCAGCTGGGACTCCCCTTGGGGGGCAGGACGCCCCGGCTGGCACATCGAGTGTTCGGCAATGTCTACCCAGACCCTGGGGGAGCACTTTGACATCCACGGTGGTGGGCTGGATCTGCAGTTTCCGCACCACGAGAACGAGATCGCCCAGTCGGAAGGGGCTTGCGGCTGCACCTTCGTTAACTACTGGATGCACAACGGCTTTGTGCGAGTGGACAATGAGAAGATGTCCAAGTCCTTGGGCAATTTCTTCACCATTCGCGAAGTGATGGAGCGCTACGACCCGGAGGTGATCCGCTTTTTCATCCTGGGCAGCCACTACCGCAGCCCGCTCAACTACTCGGATCAGCACCTGGACAATGCCCGTGCATCGCTCACCAGCCTGTATAACAGCCTGCGTGGCATTGGGCCCGTCGACGAGGTAGCCGAGGGGGAGCATAGTGAACGCTTCTATGCCGCCATGGATGAGGATTTTTCCACCCCCGATGCCATCGCGGTGCTGTTTGACCTGGCCGGTGAGATCAACCGCAACCGCCAGCAGGATGGTGCGCGAGCCGCACGACTGGCCGCCGAGCTCAAGGCGCTGGGGGCCCTGCTGGGGCTATTGCAACAGGATCCGGAGGCCTTCCTCAAACGCGGGAGTGGGCAGGGTGGCAGCCTCTCCGATGAGCAGGTGGAGGCCTTGATCGCCGCACGTCTTCAGGCGCGTCAGGACAAGGACTGGGCCGAATCCGATCGCATCCGTGATCAGCTCAAGGAGGACGGCATCGTCCTGGAAGACGGTCCCCAGGGGACCAGCTGGCGGCGTGGCTGAATGCATCCGCTACTGATCTGGCTTCCCGCCCTGTTGTTGCTGGCGGCATCGCTCTGGCTGGCCTGGCCATTGTGGCGGCGCTGGCATGCGCAGCGCCAGCTGGAGCAACGCATCGCCGCGCTGGGCGATCGACAGCTGCGCGATGTGATGCTGGATGACGGTATGGGCGGCCATAGCTATTTCGAGTGGCTATTGCTAACCGAACAGGGGATCTGTCTGCTCAATACCAAGCGCTATCATGGCAATATCTTTGCCGGCGAGCGCCTGGAAAAATGGTCCCAGGTGGTGGGTAGTCGCAGTTATTATTTCACCAACCCGCTGTACGATCTGGAGCCGCTGAGCGCCACCCTGCGTTACCATCTTCCGGGTGTGCCGCTGCAGGCGGCGGTGTTGTTTGTGGGGGAGTGCCGCTTTCCCAAGGGCCACCCGGCGGCGGTGATGACCCGCGATGAACTTCCCAAAGAGGGGCGCATGGCGACCATCCCTCTCAAGCTACAGCAGGCCTGGGAAAGGTTGGAGAACCTGGTGCGCCACCCCGATCCACAGCGTGAGTCCCATCTGCTGCCCCATCGGGAAGAGGGGCCGCACTGGCGGCTCTGGTTGGCCGCCGGACTGTCACTGCTTGCCCTGGTGTGGGTGCTTTGGGGTCTGTGGCAGGGATGAGGTGGCCGCTTGCCTTGGCGCTCTATCTGGGCTACCTGAGCAGCGTCCTTGCCAGCCTGCCGGTGTCTATCGGCGTCCTGAGTCATCGCGGTGATGTCACAACCCTGCAGCACTGGGGGGACACCGCCGCCTATCTCAGTGAGCAATTGCCTGACTACCAGTTTTACATCCGCCCACTGGGTTTTGGTGAGATCGACCATGCGGTGGCCAACGGTGATGTGGACTTCATCCTGGTCAACCCGGCGATCTACGTCAACATGGAGGTGCGCCACCGGGTCTCGCGTATTGCCACCATGCGCAATCGGGTTGGCGAGGAAGGCTACAACGTCTTCGGCGGGGTGATCTTCGCCCGTGCCGAGCGCTATGATCTCAACACCCTGGCCGATCTACGCGGCAATCGCCTGATGGCGGTGAACGAAACCTCGCTGGGCGGCTATATGATGGCGGTGCGCGAATTCAAGGATGTCGGCCTCAACCCCCACAACTACCTGGATGGGATTAGCTTCGTCGGCACCCACGACGAGGTGGTGCGTGCGGTACGCGACGGGCGGGTCGATGCCGGTACCGTGCGCACCGATATCCTTGAGCGCATGCAGGCCGACGGGGAGATTGCACTGGACGACTTTCGCATCATCAATCCCCAGCGCACCCCCGGCTTTCCATTGGTACACAGCACCCGCCTCTACCCCGAGTGGCCGTTCAGCAAGGTGCAGCACACCCCCAACCAGCTCGCGGGCCAGGTGGCGGTGCTGTTGTCGGAGATGCCAGAGCACCACTCGGCGGCGCTCAGCGGCAACTACGCCGGCTGGAGTATCCCGCTGGACTACCAGCCGGTACACGATCTGCTGCGCGAGCTGCGCCTGCCCCCCTATGCGGAGGGGCAGAGCTTTACCCTTGCCGAACTGTGGCAATACTATTGGGGCTGGCTGCTGGGCGGCGCTCTGTTGCTGCTTAGCATGGGCGGGTTGACCACCTGGGTGTGGCGCTTGAATCAGGCCCTGGCCAGGGCCAAGCGTCAACTGGAGCAGCAACACGCACTGATCCTCGACTCGGTGGTGGAGGGGATCTACGGCGTGGATACCCAGGGCAATGCCACCTTCGTCAACCGGGCCATGGAACGGCTGACCGGTTGGAGCAGTGAGGAGCTGATCGGGCGCAACCAGCACCGCATCCTGCACCACACCCACGCCGATGGCAGCCCACACTCCAGCAATGAATGCCCTGTCTACCACACCTTTCGTAACAACGAACCGCGTCATGTGGAGGACGATGTGTTCTGGTGCAAGGACGGGCGTAGCATCCCCGTGGAGTACAGCAGCAACCCCATCGTCGATGGCAGTGGCCAGGTCACCGGGGCGGTGGTGGTGTTTCGCGACATCTCCGCGCGCAAGCGCGCCGCCGAAGAGGCCCGCCAGCACCAGAACGAACTGGCCCATGTGGCCCGGCTCAGCACCATGGGAGAGATGGCCTCCGGTATCGCCCACGAGCTCAACCAGCCGCTATCGGCGATCAGCAACTATACCCGTGGCTCGATCCGTATGTTACAAACCAGCACGGACACGGATCGCGCCCAGCTTATCGAGGTGATGGAGCGGGTTGCTACCCAGGCCGAACGGGCCGGGGAGATCATCCGCCAATTACGCCGACTGGTACGCAAGGAGGAACCTGAACGCCGCTGGGTCGCGATCAACCAGCTGATCCGCGGGCTGGTGGGTTTTCTTCAGCCCGAGCTGCGCCGCGAGAAGGTCGCTCTGGAGTTGCAACTGGACGAGACCCTGCCACTGGTGTGGGCTCACGATATTCAATTGGAGCAGGTTCTGCTCAACCTGGCGCGCAACGCCATGGAGGCGATGCGCGAGGTGGACATGCGCCAGCGTCACCTGCTGATCGGCAGCGCCAGATCGGCCGATAAAGTGGTGATCCGGGTGGAAGATCGTGGCCAGGGCGTCGACGCGGCCCTGCAACAGCGCCTGTTCGAGCCCTTTGTCACCACCAAACCGAAGGGCATGGGCTTGGGCCTGTCGATCAGCCGTGGCATTATTGAGGCCCACGGGGGCCACCTGCTGCTGGAGAGCAATCCGGGCAGCGGGGCCTGTTTTTCGATCCATCTGCCCGTCGATGGCAAGGAGCAAAGTGATGAGCGATAGCGCTGCCAGCCCACAGGTCATTATCGTTGACGACGATGAGGCAGTGCGCGACTCGCTTTCCTGGTTGATGCGCTCGGTGGGTCTGGCCTCGCGCTGTTTTGCCTCGGCCGATGCACTGTTGCAGGAACCGCTACAGGCCTATCGCGGCTGCATCATCCTGGATATCCGTATGCCAGGGATGAGTGGGCTGGAGTTGCAGGGGGTGCTGGGGCAGCGTGACGTGGCCCTGCCGGTGATCATCATCTCCGGTCACGCCGATGTGCCGATGGCGGTGCGAGCCCTCAAGGCGGGAGCCTTCGACTTCATCGAAAAGCCCTTCAACGATCAGGCCCTGCTGGATATCGTCCAGCGCGCCATTGAGCTGGATCGGCAACAGTACGAAAACATGGGCGAACTGCGCCAGTGGCGTGAGCGCATGGCCACCCTCACCCCACGGGAACGGGAGGTGATGCTGGAGGTGGTCAATGGCTCGCCCAACAAGGTGATCGCCAGCCGTCTGGGAGTCACCTTGAAGACGGTCGAATCCCACCGCGCACGGGTGATGGAAAAGCTCGACGCCGGCTCAGTCTCGCAACTGGTGCGGATCTGCCTGGAGCTGGGCGTGGATCAGGGAAAACCCTGAGCCGATTCAGTAATCATCCCACTAGGCAGTCCTGCCTGCCCCCGTCATAATTGCCCCATCTTGAGTTGAACAGCTCAACCCCAAGCGTTTTTCTGTGGTAGTACCCTCTTAGCGCCCGCACCCCCGTGTGGGCTTTTTTTTGTCCCCACATTCCCTCACACCCATCCGCCCCGCTGTGGCAATTCTCCCCGCCCGGATATAACATGAGTCAAGGAATCAACGGGAGAGCAGGCATGGCCTTGCCGAATCTGGAACAGCTGCTAGAGCACGAAACACCGTTGCTGAGTTTGCCAACATTGGTGATTGACCTCATCGCCCTGCTCGACAAGCCCACTGTGGAGTTGGGAGAGCTTGAGGCCCTGATCAGCGGCGACGCGGCCCTCTCAGCGCGGGTGCTGCAGGTGGTCAACAGTGCATGGTTTGCCTTGCCCGCCCAGGTGGAGTCGATCGCCCAGGCCTTGGGCATGTTGGGCATGGAGCGACTGCGCAGCCTGGTGTTGGCCACCAAAGTTGCAGAGCTGTTCAGCCAGGTGCCCGGCGAATTGATCGACATACGTCGCTTCTGGGAGAACAGCTATATCAGCGCCACCCTGGCCGCCGATATGGCCCACACACTGGATCTGGATAGGCAGCGGCTTTATACGGCAGGCCTGCTGCACCACCTGGGCCTGATGGTGATGTTGCAAAGGATGCCCGGAACGCTTGCCCGTTTGATGATTCAATCCGCCGGCGATGAGCAGGAGTTGTATCGGCAGGAACTGTCACTGCTGGGCTACAGCCACGCTGAGGTGGGTGCAGCGCTGATGCGGCGCTGGCAGCTGCCTGAGGTCTTGGCCGAACTATGCGCATACCACCACGACTTCTACCAGGCCCCCAGGCACGCCAGCGAGGCGGCGGTGCTGCACCTGGCCGATGCCCTGGCCCAGGGGATCTCTCCACTGATGCAGGTGGAGGGGCTGGAATCCCATGCGGACCTTGCCGTGTTCAACTACCTGCCCCTGGATGGGGAGGGCGTGAAGGCGCTGGAGCAGCATGCCCGGCGGGGGCAGCTTGAGGCGGGTTTGTTCTATCCCTGACAGGCCATCGTTGTCGACAGCCTGCCAAGCCCCGCTGTGGCCTAACTAACGTTCTGAAGTATCCAGGGTGTTCTGCAACAGGGTGGCACGGGTCATTGGCCCGACACCGCCGGGCACCGGGGTGAGCCACCCGGCCACCTTACTGGCCGAGGCAAACTCCACATCCCCTGCCAGCTTGCCGTTGTCGAGGCGGTTGATGCCCACATCAATCACCACCGCGCCGGGTTTGAGCCAGTCTCCCTTCACCATCTCGGCACGACCAACCCCCACCACCACCAGATCGGCAGCGCGCACCTTGGCTTCCAGCTCACGGGTGCGGCTGTGGCAGACGGTGACGGTACAGCCAGCCATCAGCAACTCCAGGGCCATCGGTTTGCCGACGATATTGGAGGCACCGATCACCACCGCATCCAGCCCAGCCAACTCAATACCGCTCTTCTCCAGCAGGATCATCACCCCGCGTGGGGTGCAAGGGCGCAGTACCGGACGGCGCTGGGCCAGGCGTCCCAGATTGTAGGGGTGGAAGCCATCCACATCCTTCTCGGGCAGGATGCGTTCGATCACCGCATTGGTGTCGATGTGCGCGGGTAGTGGCAATTGCACCAGGATCCCATCCACCGCCGGATCGGCGTTCAGTTGGTCGATTAAGCCCAGCAGCTCGGCCTCCGAGGTCTCGCTGGGCAGGTCGTGGGCGAAGGAGCGAATGCCCACCTCGGCACAGTCCTTGCGTTTGTGAGAGACATACACCTGCGAGGCCGGATCACTGCCCACCAGCACCACGGCCAGGCCGGGGGTGGGCCGCCCGTCCGCCAGACGCTGCTCCACCTGCTGCTTGATCTGCTGGCGCAACTGCGCTGCAACCGCCTTGCCGTCGATGATGCGTGCACTCATGATAATCGCCTTGCCCGATAGCTGATAATAAAGGGGCGCTATCTTCTCATGAGAACCACGCCAAGCCAAGCCGAGGAGAGAGTGGAGGGGCATCAACTCGGCCTACCCGACAACAGGGTATAGGCAGGGCGCTTGCGCAGCGGCGGCGATAAATTTTCCACGCATGGTGCTTGACCAAGGCGCGCCTGCCCGGTAGTATTGCCGACTTCTTCGCGCAGGGGCTTAAATCCACCGCGAAACGGGGTATAGCGCAGTCTGGTAGCGCGCCTGCTTTGGGAGCAGGATGTCGGGAGTTCGAATCTCTCTACCCCGACCAAACATAGAGTACACTGCGCCCGTAGCTCATCCGGATAGAGCATCGGCCTTCTAAGCCGAGGGTAGCAGGTTCGAGTCCTGCCGGGCGCGCCAAACTTGCTTTGGCGAGGACGGAAGGGCGAGAACCTCAGGTTCGACAAAACCGCCAGGACAGGCGGTTTTGAACGCCGCGTAGCGGCGGTCCGAAGGGCGGAGGGCAGGACGCCCGACGTAGTCCTGCCGGGCGCGCCAAACTTGCTTTGGCGAGGACGGAAGGGCGAGAACCTCAGGTTCGACAAAACAGTTTCAATGGTGGCTGTAGCTCAGCTGGTTAGAGTCCTGGATTGTGATTCCAGATGTCGTGGGTTCGAGTCCCATCAGCCACCCCATACATCCCCAAAAGGCCGCAGCAATGCGGCCTTTTTTTGTGCCTACCAGGGGGCTCTCCTGCGGGATCCCGTCTCAATTTTATGTCTTTGGCCGTTTGGCGCACCGCTGCCTGATTTGCCGCTTATGTCAAGACTTGCCCTTGTCGTCCCGGCGGGGTAACTTGCTGCCCCATGTCCACATCCTTCGTCCATCTCCACCTACATACCGAGTACTCGCTGGCCGATGGGCTGGTGCGGGTCAAGCCCTTGATGAAGGCGGTCGCCGAGCAGGGGATGGCAGCGGTGGCGCTCACCGATCAGAGCAATCTGTTTGCGATGGTCAAGTTCTACTCGGCGGCGATGGCTGCCGGGGTGAAGCCGATCATTGGTTGTGATATCTGGCTGGAGAATCTTCAGGACAGCAATCAACCCCATCGTATGGTGCTGTTGTGCAAGGATGCCGTCGGTTACCGCAACCTGGCGCGACTGATCTCTCGCAGCTATATCGAAAACCAGCACCGTGGCATCCCCATCATCCAGCGCGATTGGTTGCAGGAGATGGCCGGTGGGTTGATCGCCCTTTCCGGTGGGCGCGAGGGTGATGTGGGCCAGGCGCTGTTGGCCGGTAAGCGGGATCTGGCGGCGGAACAGCTCACCGACTGGCTGCGCCTGTTCGGCGACAACTACTACCTGGAGTTGAGTCGGACCGGGCGTGCCGGTGAGGAGGACTATCTGCATGAGGCGGTGGCGCTGGCCGG
>SLDE01000214.1 GCA_007125455.1 Ectothiorhodospiraceae bacterium | reverse complement strand
TCATGACCGCGCCTATGGCCGCCATGGGAGGCTTCCCGCGGGCCAATAGCCTTTCGTATAGTGCTTTGGCGACCGGGTTATATCGGCTGGCGACGACTGCCGGCAGATAGAGTTTCGCGCGTATGGTCGCATTACCCGCCTTGGACAGGCGGGGACGCCTGTTTACGCTGGTGCCGGATTGATATTCCACAGGTACAGTGCCTAGGTAGGCGGCCATTTGCCCGGCACTGGAGAAATCGCGGGAGCGAAATACAGTCATCATGTAACGCCCGAGCACCTTCCCCACGCCGGGAATGGTTTCAAGTAGCTGTTGGTCTTTCTTCAATTGCGGATGGCCGCCGATGTGCTCATCAATGAGTTTCTCCAGTCGGCTCTTCTCCTGCTCCAGGCCAGCGAGGACAGTGTGAATCGAGTCCTCCACAGCGCCAGTCCCCTGACTAATCTGCGCCTTCTCCAGCCGGTTCTTCTCCCTCCGAATATCTTCCTCCAGCGCTGAAAGGCGCGACATCAGCGCCTTTAGTCGGCGCACGGCTTCAGGTTCGGGTTGCCAAAGCCGTACCGGCTCCTTGCTCCCGTACAGCGCCAACACCAGCGAATCCTTCTTGTCTGTTTTGGTGCGTACAGCAATGCCCTTGGCGTAATCACGCACCTGCGCCGGATTCAGGACCGCCACCTGCGCCCCTGCCTCATACAGGGTATAAGCCAGACGCTCGTGATATATGCCAGTGGCCTCCATCACAAACAGGATGTCTTCTACCGGGCTACCCGTCTGCTTCGCCGCCCAAGCCAGCAGCTGCTTGTGGCCGACAGGGGTATTGCCTTGCACCTTCACCTTGACCTTGCGATTGTCCACATCACGAAGCCAAAGGGAATCAAGCTTTTTCTTGCTTACGTCAATGCCGATAACGTTCTTCATTCTCACCACTCACCTTGTACATACAGTCTCACTCCACAAACCGGAGGGATTCGGATACCATTCAGTTTCAAGAGAATCGGTGGGCGCCCGTATCTACGTTTCAGGCTCGAAGCCTCAGGGTGCGGACCAGGTTTGCCCACCAGCGACGAGAGGTAGCTAACCATCTCATCTGGAGAGATACAAGGGTGCGGTGAGTTACACGAACCGCACCAGTGGTGCTGGGAGGGGGATGGTGTTTCGAAGCCTAATGCCGCTGTATCTCGCCCCTGGCCCCCACCTTTATCCCCACCAAATATGACAGGCCCCTTCGTCGGAGACCATGCAGGGGCCAACCGGGGTTTGTGGCGTACAGGGGTTGCCGTAGAGGGGGCATTCACTGGGCAGGCGTTGGGCGAGAATCACCTCGGCGCAGGCGCAGCCGGGGGGCATCTGTCCGGCGCGGCGGCGTTGATCCCCATGCTGGCCCAATTGCAGGGCGGCGTCGTGGGCGGCCCAGCGTTCTCGCAGAAAGTAGCCGGAGGCGGGGATCTCGCCGATCCCCCGCCATTCGGCAGCGCCTAGCTCAAAGACCTCGGCCAGCATCTGCTGGGCAGCCCGGTTTCCCTCGGCGCGCACCACCTCGGGGTAGGCGTTTTCCAGTTCGGCCCGCCCTGCCAGGGTTTGTTTGACCACCATCCCGATGGCGCTCAACAGGCTTTCGGTGGTAAACCCGGCCACCGCGACGGGGAGCAGGTGCTGATCACATATAAATCGCCACTCCTCACTACCCATCACCGCCGCTACATGACCGGGGGCGATCAGTGCATCCACTTGGGCGGTGCCCTGTTGCAGCAGTAGGGCCACTGCCGGCCAGGTGAGGCGGGAGGCCATCAGCAGGTAGAGGTTGTCGGGCAGCCCCTGCAGGATCTGCGCGGCCAGCGGTGCGGTGGTGGTCTCAAAGCCGACGGCGAGAAACACCACCTTGTGCTGCGGATTGGCACTGGCGATGGCCACCGCCTGCTGCGGTGCGGCGATGGGGCGGATGTCGCCCCCGGCGGCACGGGCCTGTTCGAGGCTGCGCGGCTCGCCCTTGGTGGTATTCACCGGCACCCGCAGCATATCCCCGTAGGCGACCACGATATGGCCATCCTGCAGCGCGTACTGCATCGCCTGGTAGATGGCCTCCTCAGGGCAGACGCAGACCGGGCAGCCCGGCCCCGGAATGAGCTGGAGCGTTTCCGGCAAGACCTGCCGCAAGCCCGCCTGGCTGATGCTGCGCTCATGGCCCCCGCAGACATTCAGGATACGCAACGGGCGATCCAGCTTCAGGGTGTGCAGTTGCGCCAACAATTCACGGGCCTGTTCAGACATGGGGTTATCCTAAAAAGATTTTGCCACAGAGGGCACAGAGAGCACGGCGGAAATAATGCCGGGATTACGGTTTGTCCTGTTGCAAGCGCAAGGCCCGTTCATCGCAGATAGCCCTATTCAGGGAGCGGCTCTTTCTTCTCCGTGCCCTGTGCCCTCTGTGGTAAAGGGTTTTTAACGTATTAGGGCTGAACTGGATGCTGTGAGGGCGCGGAACTGCCCCGGTGCGGGGCGGTGTTGGGTCATTTGCCCTTCCAGCCAGTCCAGCCAGTTATCGAAGCCCTCGCCGGTCTTGGCGGAGAGTTGGATGATGGGGGGGGCGATGGCCAGTTGTTGGACGGCGTGTCGGGCCCGTTCGGGGGAGAATTCCTCGATGTGGGGCAGCAGGTCGCACTTGCTCAGTATCACCGCATCGGCGGCACGGAAGATCACCGGGTATTTGGCGGGCTTGTCGTCGCCTTCGGTGACTGAGAGCAGGGTGACGTTGCTGTGCTGGCCCAGGTCGAAGCTGGCGGGGCAGACCAGGTTGCCGACGTTTTCGATGAACAGCAGGTCGAGCTGTGAGAGGTCCAGCCGGTGCAGGGCGTCGTGGATCAGGTGGGCGTCCAGGTGGCAGGCGGTGCCGGTGGTGATCTGGACGGCCTCCACCCCCTTGGCGCGGATCCGCTCGGCGTCGTTTTCGGTCTCCAGGTCGCCCTCGATCACTGCGATACGCCAGCGCCCGGCCAGCTCGTCGATGGTGCGCTCCAACAGTGCGGTCTTGCCTGAGCCGGGGGAGGACATCAGGTTGATCGCCACGATCCCGTGACGGCTTAGGTGCTCACGATTGTGGGCGGCGATGCGGTCATTCTCCGACAGTAGCCCCTGGAGTACGGTGACGGCGCTTTCGCCCTTGGCGTTGCGTTGTTCGGCCAGGTGGCGGTTGCCATCGGTGACATTGCAGCCACAGGTATCACACATCGTCTACTCCTCGAAGAAACTCACTGAGACCAATAGTAGCTCATCTCCGCTGATCAGTGTGGTCTGTTCGCTACCACAGTGGGGACAGCTCAGGCGGGGCAGTTCGGCGGGGTGGTCGGCGTGGCAGCCAGGGCAATGGATGCACAGTGGGGCCGAGTCGATCTGCAACTGGGCCTCGGCGGCGCTGCTGCCATTGCGGGCGATCTCGAAGGCCTGCTGGAGTAGTTGCGGCTCGACCCCTGCCAGCGGGCCGATCCGCAGGGTGATGCGCCGCACCCGGGATTGGTCGTGTTCGGCGGCGATGGCCTCCACTTGTCGCAGCAAGCCCTGACAGAGGGAGAGTTCATGCATCGTCCGGCTCTTGTGAGCGCATCTGCTGATGCAGTTGTCGGCTCTCTTCGGCCAGTTGCGGCGCGACCTTCTGGATCGCGTAACCCACGTGCACCATCACGTAGTCGCCGGGAACCACCATTTGACCCTGCAACATGAACAGGTTCACCTCACGCTCGACCCCCGCGGCACTGCAACGGGCACTAAAGCCGTCGATGGCCTCGATGCGCATGGGGATCGCCAGGCACATCAGTTATCCAGCCTGTCGAGGCGGTAGCCGGATTGGTAGATGGAGCTGAGGCGCCAGCCATGCTCCGGGTGTAGCCCCAGCTTTTTGCGCAAGCGACTGATGTGGGTGTCCACTGTGCGGCTATTCTGCGGTATGGGCTGGCCCCAGACCTTTTCCAGTAGCTCGTCGCGCGATACTACCTCTCCCAGCCTGCCGAGTAGATGGCAGGCGAGGCTGAATTCTTTTTGGGTCAGCTGGATGGGTTCACCGTTCAGGCTCAGGCGGTGGGTTTGTTGTTCGATACGAAATGGGCCGATCTCCAGTGGCTGGCGTTCCTTTGGGGTGAGCATCCGGCTGCGGCGCAGGTTGGCCTCGATACGCGCCAGCAGTTCCTGTTGGCGGGCTGGTTTGACCAGGTAGTCGTCGGCACCGCCGCGCAGTGCGGTGACCACATCTGCCTCGCTGTTACGCATGGTCAGGAAGAGTACCGGGGTATTGTCCTGATGGCGCTCGCGCAGCCAGCGCAGCAGTTGTAGCCCGTCTACATCAGGTAGCTCCCAATCGAGCAGCAGCAGATCGATCGGGGCCTCCCCCAGCCTCTGCATCAGGCCTGCACCGTCAGCAAACACACGGCAACGGTAGCCCGCCTGTTCCAGCCAGTGCTGCAGCAGTCTTTGCTGAATAGGATCGTCTTCAACCAAGGTAATGTTCACTAGCGTTCCTTCGGAGGGCGAACCGCGTGAATGATTCGCTGTCAGCAGCAGCTGTGGTAAGTTTGTGATCTGGATTCTTACAAAAGCCGATGGGGAGTGCAAATATGGCTGAACAGCCTGTGACCGATTACCACTTTATCGATGCACTGCCCAATCCCAGTCAGGGGGAGAATGCCCATGCGCTGCTATATGAGATCGTCGACTGCCTGCGTCTGTTGATCGAGCAGGGCCAGCCCAGTCGTATCGATCTGGGCGCGCTGCCGATAGGGGAGGAAGACTACGAGCTGTTACGCAATAATCTGGGCGAGGGGCCGATCCAGGCCGAAGTGGCCGATGATGGCTATGTGCTGGTGATGGAGACCGGCATCGGCGGGGTGTGGTGGCTGCAGGAATTGAGCGACGAGGAGGAGTTGGTCGCCGAGTATCTGGAGGTCAATCTGCTCCCCGAGGCCTTACAGGTTCCCCCAGAGCTGATCATTGATGGGCGCGACGCCTTGCAGGCGCGGCTTTTTCAGTTAGGCTTGGGGGAGAGAAAAAGAAAGAACGATGACGGGCCACCGACGGCCACAGCAGGGAGTTAACCATGTCGCAACACGTTTTTCTGTCCCACCGGGACAGCCAGCGTCTGTTTGATGCGCTGGATCGGGCGGGCTACCAGGCCCAGGCACCCCAACCCAAAGATGGTGCGTTGGTCTTTTCACCCATCCGCCAGGCATCGGATCTCCCCTGGGGACAGCACGATACCCAGCGCCCCGGTCATTATCGGCTCAGCCAGGACGATAGTCCGCGCGCCTTTGCCTGGGCCAACGGCCCGCAGGCACTCAAGCCGCAGCTGTTTGCCCCCAGCGAGCCGCTATGGCAGGTGGCGCGCGATGCCGATGGTAAACTTCGCTTTCAGGCCTGTGCGCCCAAGCCACAAAAACGCGCCCTGATCGGGGTGCGCCCCTGTGACCTGGCGGCGCTGGCGATCCACGATGCCCACTTCCTCGGTGGCGAGCGCGATGGCCACTATGCGGCGCGGCGCGAGGGGTTGCTGCTGGTGGCGGTCAATTGTAGCCATCCGGCCCAGACCTGTTTCTGTGTTTCCACCGGTGATGGTCCGGCGGCCAAGGAGGACAGCGGCTATGACCTGCTGCTGGATGAGCTGGACGATGGTTTTGTGATCCGCGCCGGTAGTGGGGCGGGTGAGCAGTTGTTGGCCGGGTTAGCCCTAGAGGCCGCTACGCCAGGCCAGTTGGCCTCTGCCAAGGGCCAACAGCATCAGGCCACCCAAGGCCAGCTGCGCCACCTGCCAGACAACATGGCCAGTGCCCTGCCAAACCAGATGACCCACCCCCAATGGGATAAGGTGGCCGAGCGCTGCCTGGCCTGCGGTAACTGCACCGCCGTTTGCCCCACCTGTTTCTGCCACAGTGAACGGGAGCAACCGGCGCTGGATGGGGCCAGCAGCGAACACCTGCGCGAGTGGGACTCCTGCTTTAGCAGTGGCCACAGCTATCTGCACGGCCATTTGGTACGCGAGAGTGGTGCCCAGCGTTATCGTCAGTGGCTGATGCACAAACTGGCCTGGTGGCCGGAGCAGTTTGGGCGTATTGGCTGCGTGGGCTGTGGGCGCTGTATCAGTTGGTGTCCGGTGGGGATCGATATCAGCGCCGAGGCCCATCTACTGTGTCAGGGAGGTGAGGCATGAGCGATTTGAGACAACCCCACGAGGCGGAGATCATCGAGCGGGTGCAGGAGACGCCCAATATCTACACCCTACGCCTGCGCTTTACCGACCCGGCCGTGCATCAGGCCTATCGCTTTGCCCCCGGTCAGTTCAACATGCTCTATCTCTATGGGGTGGGCGAGGTGCCCATTTCCATCGTCTCCGATCCGGAGGATGAACACATCGTCGACCACACTATCCGTGCGGTGGGGCGGGTGACCGACGCGATGGCCAGGCTTCAGGTGGGTGAACGCCTGGGGGTGCGCGGCCCCTACGGGCGCGGCTGGCCGGTGGAGCAGGCCAGCGGGCGCGACGTGGTGATCGTCACTGGCGGACTGGGCTGTGCCCCGGTGGTGTCGGTGATCCACTACGTGCTCAAGCGACGTGAACAGTTCGGCAAGCTCACCATCATGCAGGGGGTCAAGCACGCCGATGATCTGATCTGGCGCGAACAATACGAGGCCTGGAGCCAACTACCCAATACCCAGGTATTGATCGCCGCCGATGAGGGCGGGACGATGTGGCCCTGGCATGTGGGCCACGTGCCGGCGCTGTTCGACAAGGCCGGTCTCGACAAGGCCAACAGCACGGTGATGATGTGTGGTCCCGAGGGGATGATGATCGCCGCCGGCAAGACCCTGCTGGAACAGGGCATGCCCGCCGAAGACATCTACCTGAGCATGGAGCGCAACATGCAGTGCGGCGCAGGCAAGTGCGGCCACTGCCAGATGGGTGGACAGTTTGTTTGCAAGGACGGCCCGGTGTTCTCCTGGCCGGAGATCGTCGCGCGCCTGGGCGTCAAGGGGGTATGAAGATGAAACCGACGGTTGCTGTACACAAGTTTTCCTCCTGCGATGGCTGCCAGCTGGCCTTTCTCAACGCCGGGGAGGCACTGGTGACCCTGGCCGGGTTGGTGGACATCGTCCACTTTGCCGAGGCCGGCTATCTGGACGAGGAGGCCAAGGTGGACATCGCCTTCATCGAGGGCAGTGTTTCCACCCCCCATGAGTTGGAGCGGATCAAAACGATCCGTGAAAACAGCGCCATGGTGATCACCATCGGCGCCTGCGCCACCTCCGGTGGGTTGCAGGCGCTGCGCAATATGCACGACAAGGATCAGTGGGTGGAAGGGGTCTATGCCCTGCCCGAGTACATCGAACTGCTCGAGGATTCGCGCCCGATCAGCGAGTTCGTCAAGGTGGATCTTGAACTGTGGGGCTGCCCGATCAATACCCGCCAGGTGGTGGCGGCGGTGCGTGCGCTGCTGTTTGGGGTGTTGCCAGTGGATGAGCACGACAAGGTCTGCCAGGAGTGCAAGCGCCAGCAGCATGTCTGTGTGATGGTGGCCAAGGACGAGCCCTGTATGGGCCCGGTGACCCGCACCGGCTGCGGGGCGATCTGCCCCTCGGTGGGGCGCGACTGCTACGCCTGCTATGGCCCCGCCGAGCTGCCCAACACCGGCGCGATGGCGCGCCGCCTGGAAGGGCTGGGGCTGACCTCCGAGGCCATCGCCCAGCGTTTTCTGTTTATCAATAACCACGCCGAGGCCTTCCGCGAAGAGGCGATCAAATGGCAGGAGCAAGGACAATGAGCGAAAGCACCCGCGAGATCGATATCCACGTCCCGGTACTGGCCCGCGTTGAAGGGGAAGGCGCGTTGGACCTGCAGGTGCGCGACGGCCACATCACCCAGCTGCAACTGCGCATCTTTGAGCCCCCGCGCCTGTTCGAGAAATTCCTCGAAGGCCGCCCCTATCACGAAGTGACCGACATCGTGGCGCGGATCTGCGGGATCTGCCCGGTGGCCTATCAGATGAGCGCCAGTCACGCCATCGAATCGGTGTTCCAGGCCCAGCCCGGCCCCTGGGTACGGGCGATGCGCCGTCTGTTCTACTGCGGTGAGTGGATCGAAAGCCATGCGCTGCATATTCATCTGCTGGCCGCGCCGGACTTTCTCGGCTTTAACAGCGCCATCGAGATGGCCGCCCAATACCCCGACGAGGTCAAACGCGGCCTGCGCCTGCAGGCCCTGGGCAACAGGATCCTGCGTACCCTGGGTGGGCGTTCGGTACACCCGGTAGGGGTACGCATCGGCGGCTTCTATCACGCCCCCAGCAAGGAGGAGATGGATGCCCTGCTGGAAGAGTGCCGCGCCGCCCTGCCCGAGGCCGAGGCCCTGGTGGCCTGGGTCGCCACCCTCAACCTGCCCGACGACGACCAGGACTTCATCTCAGTGGCGCTGCGCCACCCGGAGGAATACGCCTTCAACGAGGGCCGTCTGGTCGGCAGCGACGGGCTGGACATTGGCATCGACCAATACCAGGACTACTTTCGCGAATTCCACGCCCCGCACTCCACCGCGCTGCACGCCCACTATTATCCCAATGGCGATGCGCGTGACCCGGAGGCCGAGGGCCAGCCCTACCTGGTCGGCCCACTGGCGCGGGTAAACCTCAACCTCAAGCAACTGCCCCAGCCGGTGCAGGATGCACTGGCCGCCACCGGGATCCCCTTCCCCAGCCGCAACATGTTCCACAGCGCCCTGGCCCGCGCCGCCGAGCTGCACTATGCCCTGCTGGAGGCGATCGGCCAACTGGAAAACTACCAGCCCAGCGACAAGCCCTATGCCGAGATCACCCCCCGCGCCGGGGTGGGCTATGGCTGCACCGAGGCCCCGCGCGGGATCCTCTGGCACCGCTACGAGCTGGATGAGCAGGGCCGGGTGGTGAACGCCATCATTACTCCGCCCACCAGCCAAAACCAGGCCCGCATCGAGGAGGACCTGCGCCTGTCGCTGGAAAACCTCGGCCTCGATCAGCCCGACGATGTGATCCGTCTGCACGGCGAAAAGGTGATCCGCAACTACGACCCCTGCATCTCCTGCGCCACCC
>SLDE01000065.1 GCA_007125455.1 Ectothiorhodospiraceae bacterium | reverse complement strand
TCCATTAAAGGCTGTTAACGAGTAGTTAACGATGCTCGGTTATACCGTTACAGCGCTTCATTACGAAAAGCCCCGAAAGATTTATCTCCTGCGGGCCTGGTCGTAAGACACTCACTACCCACAAGCCATAAAATCGAGACAACACACATGAACAAGGTCTATCGCCATACCCGGGAGGAAGGTATGGGGCCACTCGCCGCAGAAGTAAGGGTCGCTGAACTAAGTGATGCCAATGAGATGGCCATTCACCGGCTAGTATCCAGCTACCCACCCTTTAACCAGTTCTCCTATCCATTAATGCTTGGCAAAATCCGCGAGCAATTGATGTTGCACTCGCACGTCATGCTGATGGTGGGCGACAGGCTGGTGGGTTATGCCGGTTGGAGTCCGGTGGATGCCACGGAAGCGGAGGATTGGTATCAAGGAAGGCGGCTCTTCCCTACCGCCAGGCTGGAGCAGGCGACGGCGGCGATTGTAAGCATTACTGTGGTCACCTCAGCGGACTATCTACCCTTGATCATCAAGGCCATCTCACACCAGTGTGCGGGCCGAAAGGTCTATCGGTTGCGTGCCTTTCAGGATGGTCGAGATGACATGCGCCGCCCGCCGATCCTGGGAAAAAAACAGCATATCTTTTCCTATCAGCGCGCCTATTCCCAACGCTCTTCCCTGGCAAAAGATCTGTATCTACGCGCCACTGGGGAGCAAGGCAAACTGCGTTTCCCGATCCCCATCACCACCTCCCCGGAGGCGATCCAAACCGTGCTGTATCAGCCGGATCGCTTTAGCAGCAATGGTGAAATTTGGCAAAGGCACAGCCGCGTAACACAGATATTCCATGGCCACGCCACCAAGCAGGTGACGCTTTCGCGCCTAAAGCAGATCTATCAGCAGCACCTAACGGGCGACGCATCGGAACAATTATTCGATCGTTCCCTGCAAGCGGCGACATGGGCACTATCCGAGACCTTTGGCCTGTCCAAACCTATCGCCTGGCCGCTCGACAAGGCGGCAACGCTTAGCAATGAGCTGATGCTGCTACAGGCCATTGAATTGTTTGGCGGTACACAACAGGAGCGGGATACCGCACAACGCAACATCGCATCGATTCGTGCTGGCATCATCGCGCTTTGGCAAGCGGACGGTGAGTTAGCTAGTTGGTTGCAGCAATTGAGCGGGGGATTTAATGCCAGCATCGAGCTAACCCAGAACATGATGGCGGCAACACAAACCACCGCCGCGACCATTGAGTGGATGGCAAAACTGTTGGCGGCACACCCCGAGATCCTGTCCGATCTGCGCCAATCTGGCGTAAGCGATCCACACGGTGAACTTACACACAGCGCACAGCAATTCATTCTGGAAGTGCTGCGACTCTATCCACCGGTGCCCTTCATCACCCGGGTGTGTCAGTCCGACAAGCCTGAAGAGGATGGGTTTCGCAGCGGGCAAACCATTGCGATCTCCCTCATCGGCCTACACACCCGCCCCGAGCATTGGCAGCAACCAATGCGCTTCTGGCCGAAGCGGCCCGAGTGGGCGGTATCATCTGCGGGCAAGATCAACGTACAACACCCAGCATACATGCCCTTTTTGAGCGGGCCACGTGCCTGTGGTGGTCGTAAACTGGCAATGCTGGAGCTGCAGGCGGCACTGGAGGTGTTGGTATTCGAACGGGAGCTTACACCAAAACCAAATCCTCCCCGCGTCTGTTATGGCATGGTATTACGACCGGTCTGAAAAGGGGCAATAAATGGGATGAGTCATACGCCCCCTTTATGCGCCTTATCAAAAACCCAGACCTTATGGCTTGCAACTGCCGTTAATACTGGCGCATATAGATCTCTACACGGCGGTTTTGTGCCCTGCCGGCCTCTGTGGCATTGCTACTGCGTGGCTCATGCATGCCTCGTCCTTCCGCGCCAATCTGGTGACTTGCAACCCCCTGACGGATCAGATAATCCACCACGGACTGGGCCCGGCGCTCAGACAAACGTTGATTATAGGCCTCATTGCCAATGCTATCGGTATGGCCAATCACCAGGATGCCAAAGTTGGGATCATCACGTACCACCGCCGCTACCTGGTTCAGGGTAGGGCGAAACTCGGGACGTAGCTCGGCGCTGTCAAAGGCAAAAGATGCTTCGGAAGAAACGCTAACACGCAGCAGATCATCCTGCAGGCGATCGACCTCCATCGCTTGCTCATCTCGTTCACGGGAGATTTGGCGGATCTTGCGCTCTTTCTCATCCATTGAGTTGCCGATCGCCGCCCCAACGGCGGCACCACCGACCACGCCCACGGCGGTACGTCCTCGGGAGCTACTGCCGGTATTATGGGCCAACACCCCACCGACCAGACCACCAAGAATCGCCCCTGTCACCGCCCCCTGACTATCACTACCGCCACCCTCACCATTGGTTGATGCACAGCCCCCCAAACCCACCGACAAGGCCACCACTAAAGGTGCCATAACAAACAGTTTCATTAGATGCTACTCCCTCTGAATTTACAATTACCGCTCGAATTCTGCCACAAAACCATCTGCTAGTGGCGCGCGCGCAGGCGACCTGCCACCCACTTTTCGAATTCCAGGATCAGGAACAGGGTGAAGCCGATGGCGAAGATCACACCCCACATGCCCAGTGAGACCGGACGGGTGTCGAAGAAGGTGGCCATGAACGGGGCGTAGGTGAAGATCCCCTGCAACACGATCACCACGCCGATGGCGATCAGCACCTTATTGGAACCGAAGAACCCCTGGAAGTTCAGAGAGGAGCTGCGCAGTCGGCGCACGCTGATCAGGTAGAAGATCTCCATCATCACCAACGCATTGACCGCATAGGTGCGCGATTCCTCGATACTGGCCCCCATTGACTGACTCCAACCGTAGATGCCGAAGATCCCGGTGGCGAACAGTGCCGATACCAACAGGATACGCCACAGCAGGAAGGACGAGATCATCGACTCATCAGCGGAGCGCGGTGGGCGCGTCATGATGTCCTTCTCGCTCGCCTCAAAGGCCAAAGCCATCGCCAGTGCCACTGAGCTGACCATGTTCACCCAGAGGATCTGCAATGGGGCGATGGGCAGCGCCAGCCCCACCATGATCGCCAGGATGATACTGGCCGACTCCCCACCGTTGACCGGCAGCAGGAAGGCGATGGCCTTTTTCAGGTTGTCGTAGACGGTGCGCCCCTCCTTGACCGCACGGGCGATGGAGGCGAAATTGTCGTCGCTGATCACCATCTCCGAGGCCTCCTTGGCGGCCTCGGTGCCCTTTTGCCCCATGGCGATCCCCACGTCGGCGCGCTTGAGCGCCGGGGCATCATTCACCCCGTCGCCGGTCATCGCGACGATCTTGCCCTGGCTCTGCAACAGGCTGACCAGGCGCAGCTTGTGCTCGGGACTGACACGGGCATACACATCCACCTCGGTGATGCGCTTTTCCAGGGCCGCATCGTCCATCTTCTCCAGCTCCTGGCCGGTGATCGCCTCATCGGTGTTCTGCAGCTGGAGCTGGGCGGCGATGGCACGGGCGGTGGCGGCATGGTCACCGGTGATCATCTTGACCCGGATCCCGGCCGCGTGACACTCGGCCACGGCGCTAATCGCTTCGTCGCGTGGCGGATCGATCAGACCATACAGGCCGAGCAGGGCCAGGCCACTCTCCACGTGTTCAAAGTCCAGCTCCTGCTGGCCCTCGTCGGCGGTCTTGGTGGCTACCGCCAGCACCCGCTGCCCCTGGCTGGCCATCTCTTCGATCTGCCCCTGCCAGTAGGCCTTGTCCAGTGGCTCATGCCCCTCAACACCCACCACCTCGTCACACATCTCCAGCACCCGCTCCGGGGCACCTTTAAGGTAGATAAAGGCCCGCCCTTCGTGGCTGTGGTGCAGGGTGGCCATGAACTTGTGCTCGGACTCAAAGGGGATCAAGTCCGTACGCGGGTACTGCTTGCCCTCGTGTTCCAGATCCATCCCGGCCTTCATCGCCGCCACCAATAACGCCCCTTCCATCGGGTCGCCATGCACTACCCAGCTGCCATTGCCGTTGCGCTTCTCCAGCGAGGAGTCGTTGCACAGCAGGGCCGCCAACACGCTGCGGCGCAGCAGGCGATCCTCGCCAGGCTCCACCTCTTCACCATCGCACTCAAAACCGCCATGCGGGTCGTAGCCGGTGCCGGTGATATCGAAACGCCCCTTGGCAGTGGTTAGGCTGCGTACCGTCATCTCGTTACGGGTGAGGGTGCCGGTCTTGTCTGAACAGATCACACTCACCGAGCCGAGGGTCTCGACCACCGGCAGGCGACGGATGATCGCCTTGCGTGAGGCCATACGCTGCACCCCGATGGCCAGGGTCACCGTGAGGATCGCCGGCAACCCTTCCGGGATCGCCGCCACCGCCAGGCCCACCACCATCATGAACATCTCCACAGCGGTGTGACCACGCACCAGGATCCCCAATACAAACACCAGCACCGCGACCACCAGTACCGCAGCGGTGATCCAGCGCGCCAGACGATCCATCTGGCGCAGCAGCGGGGTGGTGAGGGTCTGCACCTGGGCAACCATGGTACTGATGCGCCCGATCTCGGTCTGCTCACCAGTGGCCACCACCAGCCCGGCCCCCTGGCCCTGGGTCACCAGGGTGCCGGAGTAGGCCATGTCGTTGCGATCGCCCAGATCCGCATCCTCGGCGACGATCTCGGTATCCTTTTCCACCGGCACCGACTCGCCGGTAAGGGCCGCCTCCTGCACCTGCAGATTCTTGAGCTTGAGCAGGCGCAGATCCGCTGGCACCTTATCGCCCGATTGCAGCAGCACCCGATCGCCTGGCACCAACTGATCGGCGGGGATCGATTCGCGCTTGCCATCGCGGATCACCATCGCATTGGCCGAGAGCATCTGCCGAATCGCCCGCAAGGCGTCCTCGGCCTTACCCTCCTGGATGAAGCCAATGATGGCATTGACCACCACCACCATCAGAATCACCACGGTGTCGATCCAGTGATTCAGGGCCGCAGCGATCACCGCTGCCGCGAGCAGGACGTAGATCAGTAGATTATTGAAGTGGGAGAAAAAGCGCACCAGTGCACTACGCGGTTTGGCCTCGGGCAGACAATTGGGGCCGTACTGCTCCAGGCGTTCGCGTGCCTGAGCAGAGCTCAGGCCCTCGCCGTCGGTCTCCAATCCCTGCAATACCTCCTCCGCCGACATCGCGTGCCAGGGCTGGCTGGGCGGGCTACTGTCCTCACTGTGCTGCGGTTCGGCCTGTGACATGAGTGTCTCCCGAGATTATTGGTTGTTGGTTCCAGTTAAACACAAATATCGACCGCCTTCATCCAGGCAGGTTCCCTCGTAAGGAAAACAGCCTTTAACGCAGAGGACGCAGAGCGCGCGGAGAAATTCAAATGAAGGCACCCTCGGCAACTGAGTCAGACGCCCGCTCACAAGAAGCAATTTGTATTACTTGTTTACCTCTGCGATCTCTGCGCCATCTGCGTTGAAACCCTTCAGTCTTTCCCCCCACACCAGCATCGACGGGGTGAGCAGCAGGGTCAGTGGGGTGGCTACCAGCAGGCCACCGGCAATGGCGGTGGCCAGTTGCACCCAGTATTGGGTAGAGGGGGCGCCGATGGTGAAGTCGCGACCGACAAAGTCGATGGTGAAGGCGAAGACCATCGGCAGCAGGCCGAGGATGGTGGTGATGGTGGTGAGCAACACCGGGCGCAGGCGCTGGGCGCCGGTGCGCAATGCGGCGTCGACGGCGTCTATCCCCTTGCGGCGGAGTACGTTGTAGGTATCGATCAGCACGATGTTGTTGTTCACTACCACCCCGGCCAAGGCGATCACACCCACCCCACTCATCACGATGCTAAAGGCCTCCTGGCGCAGCAACAGACCAAGCAATACCCCGGCGGTGGAAAACACGATCGCCGAAAGCACCAGCAGGGCCTGGTGGATGCTGTTGAACTGGGTCACCAGGATCACCAGCATCAGAAACAGCGCCATGCCAAAGGCCAACAACAAAAAGCCCACCGCCTCTTGTTGCTCCTCCGCCTCGCCACGGAAGCGCAGCCGGATCGCTTCGCCGAGAGGCTGCTTGTCCAGGCGCTGCTGCAACAGGCGCAACTGGCCATCCACCAGCAAGCCCGGTGCCACATCGGCACTCAGGGTGTAGGTGCGCACCCCGTCGACCCGTTTGATGATCCCGGTCTTGGGGGCGGGGCGAAACTCGACGAAGTTGCTTATCGGCACCTGGCCGTAGGCGGTGGGGACCCGCAGATTGACCAATTGCGCCAGGTGGCGCTCGTCGTAGGGAAAGCGCACCCGGATATCCACCTCTTCGTCGGCATCCTCGGGCCGGTAGCCACCGAGGCGGATACCGTGGGTGATCATCTGCACCGCATTGCCCAGCACGCCGATATCGGCCCCGTAGCGTGCCGCCTCGCGGTGGTTCACCTCTACCCGCAGCTCGACACCAGGCAGGGAGCGATCGTCCTCCACATCAACAAAACCGCCGATCTCTTCGATGTGTTCGCGCAGTGTGCCCATGGCCTGTAGGAGTTGCGCATCGTCACGCCCGCCCAGTTCGATTTGAATCGGCTTGCCCTCACCCGGCCCGCCCTGCTGTTCACGAAACTGCAACACGATCCCAGGCAGATCGGCGGTCTGCTGGCGCAGCTCGTCGAGGATCTGCGCCGCCGGCGGGCGCAATCGCCAATCGACAAACTCCAGCTGGATCACTCCGATCACATCCTCGGCGTAGTCGCGCAGCAGACGCAGCGAGGGGGAGCCGATGGTACTGGTGTAAACCGTTTCGATCCCGGCATGACCGGTGAGGCGTTTTTCCACTTGACGTACCAGGGTATCGGCCTCATCGATGGACAGCTCGCCACGGGCGTGGATCTGGATCTGGGCAAAGCGCGGTTCCACATGGGGGAAGAAATCCACCCCACGGCCAAACTGCCCGTACAGGGTGTAGGCGGCCACCACCAGGATCAGTACCCCGGCCAGGGTCTGGGCGGGGTGACGCACCAGCACCTTGAGCAGGCCGACATAGCGGGCGGTGAATCCGTCGATGTCAGTAAAGTCGCCACGCTCGGCGGCCTGAATACGCCGCACCTGTGCCGGGCGGCTGGCATCGCGCGCGCCCCACAGCGAACCGAGCACCGGGATGAAGATCAGCGCCATCAGCAGGGAGGCAAACAGGGTCACCAGCACCGTGGCCGGCAGGTAGAACATGAACTCACCCACCATCCCCGGCCAAAACAGCATCGGCAGGAACACCGCCAGGGTGGTCAGGGTGGAGGCGGTGATCGGCCAGGCCATGCGGATCGCCGCCCCCTGGAAGGCGGCGCGGCGATCCATCCCCTCGGCCAGGTAGCGGTCGGCCTGCTCCACCACCACGATGGCCCCGTCCACCAACATCCCCACCACCAGGATCAGCGAAAACAGCACCACGATATTGAGGGTAAAACCCATCAGGTAGATGGCCAATACCCCACCGAGGAAGGCACCGGGGATCGCCAGCCCCACCAGCCAGGAAGAGCGCCCACCCAGCGCGGCGACGATGGTCAGCATGACCAGCACCACGGCGGTGAGGACGTTATTCTCCAGGTCGCCGAGCAGGTCTTCCACATCGTCGGCCATGTTTTGCAGGGTGTCGACCCGCAAGGCCTCGGGCCAGTCCTCGCTGGCCCGGGCGATCTCCGCCTGCGCGGCGGCCACGGTGTCGATGATGTTCGCCCCGGCACGCTTGCGGATCTCCAGCGAGACCGCCGGTTGACCGTTGATGCGGGCGTAGCTTTCCGGGTCCATGAAGGTGCGTCGTCCACTGGCCACCTCGCCGAAGGTCACCACGGTCCCCTCCTCCACCATCACCGGCAGCGCGAGCACATCCTCCAGCGACTCGATCACCCCAGGCACCTTGAGGGTCACACGCCCGGCACCGGTATCCATCGCCCCGGCCGCCACCAGGCGGTTGTTGCGCTCAATGGCCTGGATCAGCTGGTGATAGGGGATCTGATAGCTCTCCATGGTGAGCGGATCGGCGATCACCTCCAATACGTCAACCCGATCCCCGCCGATGTTCACCTCCAACACCCCCGGCTGGGCCTCGATGCGATCCCGCAGCTCTCGGGCGATGCGCACCAGGGTGCGCTCAGGTATGGGGCCGGAGAGGGCAACGGTCAGCACCGGGAAGATAGACAGGTCCACTTCCTGAATCACCGGCTCGTCACTGCCCTGGGGCAGCTCCGCCTTCGCTTGATCCACCTTTTCGCGCAGGTCGCTCATCGCCCGCTGGTTGTCGTAGCCGGCCTCGAAGTCAAGACGCAGCAGGGCAAAGCCCTCACCGGCCTTGCTGTAAAGATCCTTGAGCCCGGCAATCGACTGCAACTCCCGCTCCAGCGGTCGCACCAGCAGCCGCTCGCTATCCTCCGGGGCGATCCCCGAGTAGCTCACACTGACGAAGAAGATGGGGATCTGGATATCCGGTGCGGCCTCCTTGGGGATCGTCACCCAGGCCAGAGCGCCCATGGTCAGGATCAACAGCAGCACCATCAGTACGGTGCGGGCGCGACCGATGGCCGCCTGGATGATGGCCTCCATTTACTGCACTCCCTGGTTGACCACCACCACCTGCTCGCCGGGCGAGACAAAGCCCTGCCCCACGGTGATCAGCCGGATCGTCTCGGGCAGACCCGCCGCCCACAGGCCATGCACATCGGCGCGCACCGGCTGCAACCGCACAAAGGCCACCCTGTCATCCTCATCCACCACCTTGATCCCCAACTCCCCTTCATCGTCCAGGGCGATCAGCGCTGGCGAGATGCGGTGCGCCATCACCTCACGCAGCGGGATCTCGATCTGGGCACTGGTCCCGGAGGGATGCTCCCGCTGCGGGTTGGGTAGTTCGATCTCCACCCGGAAGGTGCGGGTGGTAGTATCGGCCAGCGCCGAGATGTGGCTGATGTGGCCCGCCAAAGGCTCGCTGAGCCGTGGGTCACTACTGAGCAGACGCACCCGTGCCGGTGCGTCCCGGCGCAATTGCTGGACCTGGTGCTGCGGCACCTGCACCACCGCACGCAATGGGTGGTTCTCCACCAACTCGGCCAGCGGATCACCGGCGGCGACATAGTTGCCCACCTGGGCGATCTGTCGGTTCACCACCCCGGCGATCGGGGCGCGGATTTGGGTACGGGCCAGATCCAGCCGGGCCGACTCCAGCGCGGCCCTCGCCGCCGCCAGCTCCGCCTCCGCCTGCTCGGCACGCAACTGGCCCTGAAAACCGCTATCGGCCAGGCGTTGTGCGGCGCGGTATTCACTCTCGGCCCCCTTCAGCCGGGCCTCGGCCTGGCGGATCCGGGCCGGGCGGTCATCCTCGCTAAGCCTGGCGATCAGCGTTCCCACCTCAACCTGATCACCCAGCGCCACCGGCAGCGCCTCGACCCGAGCAGCGGTCTCGGCCCGGATGGTCACCTGCTGGTCGGGCAACACCTCGCCCTGCAGGGTAAGCAAACTCTCCACCTGCTCGGCATGACTCAGCTCCACCGCCACCCTCATCGGCTGCGGCTCGGCCCGTTCGGGCAACTGCGGTGGCTCACGCAACAGCACCCCGCTGGCGATCCACAAGGCCAGCAGCAGCGCCACCACCAGGATGATGAAAACAGAACGATTACGTTGGATGAAGGTCATTACGGTATCCGTGTGTTGGCCACATGCGCACCCGGGGCCATCCCCGCAGGCTACCCCTCAGTTTCGACCCTCAGGCCGCAGTAATCAAGCCAGGCTATCACCAGACAAGCGCCTGCTTTTCACTGGAACCCAGCCTCGGCAAGCAATACGGCCATGCGCCCACCCTGATACTGGCCATAGCCAATTCGCCGCACAGCAGATTACTGACTACAATGGGGAGTGTGCCCTTCATCACCACAATAATCGCCACAAGGACAGCCAGCGAATCATGCCATCCCCCGCTATCCTAAGCCCCGTTATCCTCACCTTGCTACTCTTGTTCAGCGCCGTGCTACTCCCCCCCGCCGTTGCACAGGCCACGGGCAGCGAGGCCAGCCAACAGCTTACCCTGGGAATGTTCGCCTACCGCCCCCGCGAGATCCTTGAGCCGCGCTTTCAGCCACTGGCCGACTACCTGAGCGAGCAACTGGACGGGGTGGAGGTGGTGCTGGAGGTACTGGACCAGGACGCGATCGAGGCAGCCATGGCCCAGCAGCGACTGGATATGCTCTTCACCAACCCCAGCCACTATGTTCAGGTGCGCAGCCAAAACCCCCTCACCGGTGCCCTCGCCACCCTCATCAGTATGGAAGACGGCCAGCCCACCGATCACCTTGGCGGGGTGATCATCGCCCGCCACGATGCCCCCCCGATCAGCCATCTGCAGCAACTGCGTGGCAGCCGGATCGGTGTGCCGGGGGTGCGTTTCCTCGGCGGCTACCAGACCCAGGCCTACGAACTTCAGCAGGTAGGCCTGCGCCTGCCCCGCGATGCGGAACAGATCGAGATCGGCAGCCACGACGCGGTGGTCAAAGCGGTACTGGCCGGCGAGGTGGACTTTGGCTTTATCCGCACCGGGGTGATCGAGGCGATGAGCCAGGAGGGCAGTCTGCAAGCGACCCAGTTACAGATCATCAACGCCCAGCACCTTGAACACTTTCCCTACTACGTCTCCACCCGACTCTATCCCGAATGGGCCTTTGTCGCCCTGCCCCACCTGGAGCAGCGCACGGTACGCAAGATCGCCAGCAGCCTGATGGGGCTGGCAGAGGACCATCCGGTGGCACAGGCCGCCGGGATCGGCGGCTTCTCCCCGCCCGGTGACTACCTGCCGGTGGAAAACCTGGCCCGGGCGCTACGCATGCCCCCCTTCGATGAACGGGTGCCACTGGAGATCTTTTGGGAGGATCACCGCACCCTGGCCAAGATACTTATCCTGCTCTTCCTTGCCGCGCTGGGCTGGGCAATCCTGTTCAGCCTACGCATCCGCCGTCAGCGCCGCCGCAGTGCCATGGCGCTGCGTGAAAGCGCCGAGATCATCGAGCACTCACCGCTGATCGCGATCCGCTGGGCCAACCAGTCGAACTGGCCGGTGGAGCATGTCAGCGGCAATATCGAGCGCTTTGGCTACACCCGCGAGGCACTGCTGGCGGCGCAATTTTCCTATGCCGGACTGATCCACCCCGACGACTACCCCACACTGGCCCGCCTGACCCGTGAACACATCGAGCAGGGCCCCGACAATTTTCGCACCGAATACCGTCTGCGCCACGGCGACGGCCATTGGATATGGGTCGACTCACGCACCTGGCTGGGGCGCGATGCGCAGGGCCGTGTGGTCGACATTCGCGGCGTGCTATCGGACATTACCGAGCGTAAACGCCATGTCGATCAACTGCGCCAGGCCGCCAGCGTGTTCGAGCACGCCAACGAGGGGATCATGATCACCGACAACGAGGCCAACATCCTCGATGTGAACGCCGCCTTCACCCGCATCACCGGCTACCAACGTGAAGAGGTACTGGGAAAAAACCCGCGTCTGCTGCGCTCCGGCCACCACGATGCCAGCTTTTACACCGCCATGTGGCACGCACTCAACAAATATGGCCACTGGAGCGGCGAGCTGTGGAATCGCCACAAGAGCGGCGAAGTATACGCCGAGCTGCTCACCATCAGCACCATCCAGGACGCTCAGGGAAAGATCCAGCGCTACATCGGCCTGTTTGCCGACATCACCCAGCTCAAGCACCAGCAAAAACAACTCGAATACATGGCCCACTACGACGCCCTCACCGGGCTACCCAACCGGGTACTGCTGGCCGATCGCCTGCACCAGGCGATGGTACAGGCCAAGCGCCACCACCACATGGTGGCAGTGGTCTACCTCGATCTGGACGGTTTCAAGACCGTTAACGACACCCACGGCCACGACATGGGCGATCTCTTGCTGATCCGCCTTGCCGAACAGATGAAGCTGGCCCTGCGAGATGAGGACACCCTGGCCCGCCTGGGGGGTGATGAGTTCGTTGCGGTACTGCTGGACCTGCCCTCGGTCGAAGCCAGCCTGCCGGTGCTGGAACGACTACTACACACCAGCGCCGAAGCGCTTACCATCAAGGAGCGGGTACTGCGCGTCTCCGCCAGCATCGGGGTGAGCTTCTACCCCCAGGAAGAGGATCTGGACGCCGACCAGCTGCTACGCCAGGCCGACCAGGCGATGTACCAGGCCAAGCAAAGCGGCAAAAACCGCTACCACATCTTCGACACCGAGCATGACCAGGCGGTACGCGGCCAGCACGAAAGCCTGGAGCGGATCCGCGAGGCACTGGCCAAGGACGAATTTGTGCTCTACTACCAGCCCAAGGTCAATATGCGCAGCGGAGAGGTGATCGGCGCCGAGGCGCTGATCCGCTGGCAGCACCCGGAGCGAGGGCTACTGCCCCCCGCCGCCTTCCTGCCGGTACTGGAACACCACCCCCTGGCCATCGAGGTGGGCGAATGGGTCATGGTCACCGCCCTGGATCAAATCGAAGCCTGGCGCCAGGCCGGGATCGCCCTGCCGGTGAGCATCAATATCGACGCCCTGCACCTGCAACAACCCAACTTCATCGAGCATCTGCGAGAGGCACTGGCCGCCCACCCAAGCGTCCGGCCTGGCGATCTGGAGCTGGAGATCCTGGAGACTAGCGCCCTGGAGGACATCACTGGCGTCTCCACGATCATCGAGGCCTGCCGCAAGCTGGGGGTAGGCTTCTCGCTGGACGACTTTGGCACCGGCTACTCCTCGCTCACCTACCTCAAACGCCTGCCCGCCCAACTGCTGAAGATCGATCAAAGCTTTGTGCGCGACATGCTGGAAGACCCGGACGACCTGGCGATCCTCGATGGCATTGTCGGCCTGGCCGATGCCTTCCAGCGCCTGGTGATCGCCGAAGGGGTTGAGACCCAGGCCCATAGTGAGATGTTGCTGCGCCTCGGCTGCGAACTGGGGCAGGGCTATGCCATCGGCAAACCGATGCCCACCACCGCGATCCCCGACTGGCTCAAGGGCTGGCAACCCAGTCATATCTGTCGCAACCTGCAACCGGTGCATCAGCGCGATCTGCCGATACTGTTCGCGATGGTGGAACATCGTGCCTGGGTCAGCGCCCTGGAACACTTTTTGTACGACAAGCAGCCCAGCCCGCCACCGATGGACGCCCACGACTGTCGCTTCGGCCAGTGGCTGGCGCGCCAGCAAGCGGGGCGGCAACAGATCGCCCCCGCCCTGGCAAGGCTGCAGGCACTGCACCAACAACTCCACCAGCAGGCGGCAGAGCTGCTGGCGCTCAAATACCAGGGGAGCAGCGCGGAGGCCCAGGCGGGCATGGAGAGCATTCGCCAGATCCACATCAAACTACTCGAGCAGCTACAGGCGCTGCTTGATATAGACGAATAACAGACCAGGTAACATATCAGATGAGCTACTTCGGCAAACGCTACCACCCACCGGGCACCTCCCCCGGCACCCTGCGTGAACACGCTGAACCACAAGCGAGCACGCTACGGCTAAAGCTGTTCGACTACAACGCGCCGTCATTCAACGAAACATCCCTTGAGAGCGTCGCAGAGATCGCCGCCGCGCCAGCACCCGAAGGCATACGCTGGCTACACCTGCAGGGCCAGCCGGATCCGCAGACTTTGCAACAATTAGGCAAACAGTTTGGCCTGCACCCCCTGGCGCTGGAGGATGTACTCAACACGGGCCAGCGCCCCAAGGTCGACAGCTACCCGGATCAGCTTTTCATCACCATGAACCTGCCCCGGCTGGACGAAGAAGGCGAGCTGAGCTTTACACAGGTTAGTCTGTTCCTCACCGATCGCATGTTACTGAGCTTTCATCACGGCGAAGACCAACCCTTCCAGGCAGTTGTCGAGCGGCTACGCAAGCGCAGTGGCCGCATCCGCGAACGCGGCACCGACTACCTGCTCTACGCCCTGCTGGATGTCATCGTCGATCAGGGCTTCCCGCTACTGGAGCAGCTGGGGGAGACTATTGAGGAGCTGGAGGAAGAACTGCTCGACTCTCCCGGCAAGCCGACCCTGGCGCGCATCCATCTGGTGCGCCGGGATCTCCTGTTACTGCGCCGCAACCTCTGGCCACAACGCGAAGTAATGGCCAACCTCAACCGCGAAGGCCACGGTTTTATCCACGACAGCACCCAGCCCTACCTGCGCGACTGCTACGATCACACCATCCAGATCCTCGACCTGCTGGAATCCTATCGCGAGATGGCCGCCAGCATGCTCGATGTCTACCTCACCAGCCTGAGCCACAAGCTCAACGAGGTGATGAAGGTGCTCACGGTGATCGCCACCATCTTCATCCCGCTCACCTTCATCGTCGGTGTATACGGCATGAACTTCGCTGGCGACAGCCCCTGGGCGATGCCCGAGCTGGCGTGGTACTACAGCTATCCGATCCTCTGGTTGTTTATGCTCGGCGTGGCGGGCGGGATGATCTTTGCCTTCCGGCGGCGGGGGTGGTTTTAAACGCCACTTCTCGCCTGAATGTTAGGCATTGATCGGCGGCCATTGCCGGGCGGTATGCACCAAGGCAAGCAGCCATACCCTACCGCCCTGGATTTCATAGACAATGCGGTAACTTTCATGGGGGATCAATTCGCGGGTGCCGGGTACCAAGCCGAGACGCCCCATCCTGGGGTTCTGTTCAAGCCTAGCAACGGCATTGCTGAACAGCTCATCCATGTGCATAGCCGCGAGCGGATTATTCGCTGCGATGTAGTCCCAGATGTCGGCGCGATCCTGTTGCGCCTCGGGTGTCCAAACAACCATCACGCCTAATTTTCCAGCACCTTATTACGCCGAGCATCAAATTCGGCTTCAACCTCGGCATTCGACAAGCCACGCCCCGCCAGCATTGAGGCGCGAGCAACCTCCACCTTGCGACGCAGATAGTCATCATATTCGCGAGACTGCTGTTGCTGCTCGATATAAAGACGCATCAGCTCGCGGACAACCTGAGAGGCTGGCCGCTTATCAGCAGCCGCAGCGGCGATGAACTCAGCCCTCAGTTCGGGCTCCAGTTTCATGGTGAAAACAGCTTCTTTTGGCACGCGCCACTCCCAGTATCAACCACCAAGTACTAACGAAGTATATATTTAGTACATACAAACCGCCAACTTGTCGCCCGGATGGAACCCCAGCGAGATCCGGCCAACATACCAAAGGATTGCGTATCCCACCCTTTTTTGAGCCTGACACCTAATCTATGTGCCCGATCTATCCTATCTCGACGCGATATCGGGCTAGACATGGGTAGTGCCCTTTATTCACATCCTTGGCGAACTGTGCGTTGCACGCCTTTTTCATCCGTAAGGCCAATACCAGTCGCGCACCTCGGGCATGTCCTCGCCGTATTTACGGATGTAGTTGGCGTGGTCGATCAGCTTTTCCGCCAGCATCTGCTTGAGGTAGGCGGCGCGTGCGCCGAGCTGGGGCAGGCGGTCCACCACGTCCATCACCAGATGGAAGCGGTCCAGGTCGTTCATCACCACCATGTCGAAGGGGGTGGAGGTGGTGCCTTCTTCCTTGTAGCCGCGCACGTGCAGGTTTTTGTGGTTGCAGCGTCGGTAGGCGAGGCGGTGGATCAACCAGGGATAGCCGTGGTAGGCGAAGATGATCGGCTTGTCCTTGGTGAAGATGCTGTCGAATTCGCGGTCGCTCAGGCCGTGCGGATGTTCGCTGTCGTGTTGCAGGCGCATCAGATTCACCACGTTGACCACCCGTACCTTGATCTCGGGCAGGTGCTGGCGCAGTAGATCGGCCGCGGCGAGGGTCTCCAGGGTCGGCACATCCCCGGCACAGGCCAGCACCACGTCTGGTTCGCTGCCCTGGTCGTTGCTGGCCCAGCCCCAGATCCCTACCCCGGCGGTGCAGTGTTTGACCGCGGCGTCCATATCCAGGTATTGCAGTCCCGGTTGTTTGCCAGCGACGATCACGTTCACGTAGTCGCGCGAGCGCAGGCAGTGATCGCTCACCGACAACAGGGTGTTGGCATCCGGTGGCAGGTAGACGCGGATCACGTCGGCCTTCTTGTTCACCACATGGTCGATAAAGCCGGGGTCCTGGTGGGAAAAGCCGTTGTGGTCCTGCCGCCAGACGTGGCTGGTAAGCAGGTAGGTGAGTGAGGCGATCGGGGCGCGCCAGGGGATGTCCTTGGTGGTCTTAAGCCACTTGGCATGCTGGTTGAACATCGAGTCGATGATGTGGATGAAGGCCTCGTAGCAGGAGAAGAAGCCGTGTCGCCCGGTGAGCAGGTAGCCCTCCAGCCAGCCCTGGCAGGTGTGTTCGGAGAGGATCTCCATCACCCGCCCGTCTACCGCCAGGTGGTCGTCTTCCTCCAGGGTGGTCGCGTTCCAGCTGCGAGGCGTGACCTCAAACAGGGCATCCAGCCGGTTGGAGGCGGTCTCGTCCGGGCCGAATACGCGAAAGTTCTTGCTGGGCAGGTTCTTGGCCATCACATCGCGCAGAAACACGCCCAGCGCACGGGTTGCCTCGGCGTTGTTCACGCCGGGTCGTGCAACCTCTACCGCATAGTCGCGAAAATCGGGCAGGCGCAGGGGCTTGAGCAGTTGCCCGCCGTTGGTGTGGGGGTTGGCGGACATGCGCCGCTGGCCCTCGGGGGCGAGTGCGGCGATCTCGGCCTTGAGCGCGCCACTGTCATCGAACAGCTCTTCCGGTTTATAGCTGCGCAGCCACTCTTCCAGCAACTGCATATGTTCCGGCACCCCGCGCACCTCCTTAAAGGGCACCTGGTGGGAGCGCCAGTTGTCCTCGGTCTTCTTGCCGTCCACCTCTTTGGGGCCGGTCCAACCCTTGGGTGAGCGCAGGATGATCATCGGCCAGCGTGGGCGGCTGGTGTCGCCCTCCTCTCTGGCACGGTGCTGGATCGCGGCGATCTCGTCGAGCACCTTGTCCATGGTTGCAGCCATCTGCTGGTGCATCTTGTCCGGATCGGCCCCTTCTACGGTGTGTGGCTCGTAGCCGTAACCGCGCATCAGGGCCTCCAGCTCTTCGTGGGGGATGCGTGCCAGCACGGTGGGGTTGGCGATCTTGTAGCCGTTCAGGTGCAGGATGGGCAACACCGCGCCATCGGTGGCCGGGTTGAGGAATTTATTCGAGTGCCAGGCGGCGGCCAGCGGGCCGGTCTCGGCCTCGCCGTCGCCGACCACGGTGCAGGCGATCAGCTCCGGGTTGTCGAACACCGCGCCGTAGGCGTGGGACACCGCGTAGCCCAGTTCCCCCCCCTCGTGGATCGAGCCGGGGGTCTCGGGGGCCACATGGCTGGGGATCCCGCCGGGGAAGGAGAACTGCTTGAACAGCCGCTTCATCCCCGAGGCGTCCTGGGAGATATCGGGATAGACCTCGCTATAGGTCCCCTCCAGCCAGGTGTTGGCCACCAGGCCGGGGCCACCGTGACCGGGGCCGGTGATGTAGATGGCATCCAGGTCGCGCTGCTTGATCACCCGGTTCATGTGCGCGTAGATGAAATTCAAACCTGGGGTGGTGCCCCAGTGGCCGAGCAGACGCGGCTTGACGTGTTCCGGGGCGAGCGGCTCACGCAGCAGCGGGTTGTCCATCAGGTAGATCTGTCCCACCGAGAGGTAGTTGGCGGCACGCCACCAGGCATCGAGCTGTTTCAGTTCGCCCTTGGCCAACGGTTTTTGCTTGTTTGTGGGGGGCTTCTTTGTTGCGGTCTTTTTGCTCATGCAATACTCCCAAGCGTCTGTAGTGCCTCACGGGCGATCTCCCCTTCCTCATCGGTGGGGATCACCCAGATCGCCGTGCGGCTGGATGGCTGCTGCAGGGCGGCGGCGCCGCCCCGGTGTTGTTGGTTATGGATACTTTGCAAAACATAGCCCAAGGGTTCGAGCCCTGCACAGACCGCCTCGCGGATGCGTGCGTCATGCTCGCCCACCCCGGCGGTGAAGATCAGCCCGTCCACCCGCCCCAGTACCGCCGTATAGGCACCGATGTACTTGCGGATACGGTGTACATAGATCTGCAGGGCCAGGCGGGCAGCCCGGTCGCCGTGGTCGGCCAGGTCGTGGATCTCGCGCAGGTCGCCGTGGCCACACAGGCCCTTGAGGCCGCTGCGCTGGTTGAGCAATTGCTCCACCTCCTCGACGCGCATCCCCAGTTGGCGCTCAAGAAAGCTCGGGATGGCCGGGTCCAGATCCCCGGCGCGAGAGCCCATCACCAACCCCTCCAACGGGGTGAAGCCCATCGAGGTCTCCACGCTGCGCCCGCCCTCCAGCGCCGTGATGCTCGCGCCATTGCCCAGATGGGCGATGATCAGGTTAAGCTCGGCCAGTGGTCGTTCCAGCCATTCGGCGGCACGACGCGATACCGCCGCCAGCGACAGGCCGTGAAAACCGTAACGGCGGATGCCGTGTTGCTGGTAGAAACGCGGCGGCAGGGCATAGTGGAAGGCGTGGGCAGGCAGGGTGTGATGAAAGGCGGTATCAAAGCAGGCCACCTGGGGCAGGGCCGGGGCCAGCTCACTCAAGGCCTCGATACATTGCAGGGCAATCGGGTTATGCAACGGGGCGAGGTGGGAAAGCCCCTGCAGACGGGCGAGCACCGCATCATTGATGCGCACCGGCCCATCGAAGGCCTCCCCACCATGGACCACCCGATGGCCTGCCACCGTCAATGCGTCCAGCCGTCCTTGCTCGTGCCACGCCTCCCAGGCGGCCTGTAGTGCGGCGCGATGATCCTCCAGCGCACCGGACTCGCCAATCCGCTCAATGCGACGCGCCAAGGGTGGCTCGTCAGGGGGAAACAAGGTCAGCTTGAGTGATGATGAGCCGGCGTTCACCGCCAAGACCGTGGCGCGGCTGTGCTGGTGCAGCATGGATCTCCCTTGATTTGAGTCGAGTGGTGTAACCATAGCCGATCAATATGACATTTGCCCCCAACCGATGGGGCAATTGCGGTAAACTTCGTGCTGTACCCTCAACCCGTCGCTGCACCATGACCCAAGTCCTGATTACCGCGCTGATCCTGATCGCCGCCATCGTCTATGTGCGCCACAAGAACAGCCGCGAGCGTCGGCAGGCACTGGCCCGCGAGGCCGAGCAGAGCCCTCCCAGCCGTGCGCCGATGATCGCCGCGCTGCTACTGGTGGTGATCACCCTGGGGATCTCCGGCGCTTTCTACTACCTAAAGTGGCAGGAATCGCGCCAGCTCTTCACCGTGCAGGTGATCAACAGCCACAGCGGCGAGGTGCAGACCTACTACGTCTATCGCGACGATATCAACGGGCGCAGCTTCCGCACCGTGGAGGGGCGCCAGATCAACCTCTCCAGCGCGGAACGCATGGAAGTGCAAAAGGGCGTGATCGACCCAGCCAACGGGGAGGCCCCATGATCGAGATCGGACAATACCACAGCCTGGTGGTACAGCGCCTGGATGATAGCGGCGCGTGGCTGGATGGCGATGAACTGGGCGAGATCCTGCTGCCCAAACGCCACCTGCCCGATGACCTGGCCCCAGGGGAGTCCGTGCGGGTCTTCCTCTACCTGGACACCGCAGGGCACACCGTCGCCACCACCCAGCATCCCAAGGCGCTACCGGGCCAGTTTGCCTACCTTCAGGCGGTGGACAATACCCACGTTGGCACCTTCCTCGACTGGGGACTGGACAAGGATCTACTGGTCCCCTTCGCCGAGCAACACCGTCCGATGAGTGTGGACAAACACTACCTGGTCTACCTCTATCTCGACAAACTGGACGGGCGCATCGTCGCCTCCTCGCGCATCGAGCGCTTTCTCGACGACAACCGACCCCACCAATACCGTGTCGGCCAGGCGGTGGATCTGATCATCGCCAACAGCACCGATTTGGGCTACAAGGCGATCATCAATCACGGCCACTGGGGCGTGCTGTATGAAAACGAGGTCTTTGAACGGCTAAGCTTTGGCCAGTCGATACGTGGCTATATCAAACGGGTACGTACCGATGGCAAGATCGATCTGACCCTGCAGGGCGGCCAGGAGACCCGCGATCGCTACGCCGAGACCATCCTCGCCCAACTACGCCAAAGCGATGGTTTTCTCGCGGTCCACGACAAATCGCCACCGGAGCTGATCAGCAAACTGTTTGGGATGAGCAAAAAGGCCTATAAAAAGGCCATCGGCGGACTGTACAGGCAGCGTCTGATCCGCATCGAGGACGACGGGATCTACCTGAACGATGACAGCGCAAACGGGGATTAGATCAGTAGCAGGCGAAGCGAGGTAAACACCACCGCCAGGCTGATCAACAGGGTCATGATCGCCAGCAGCCAATAGAGTCCACGCAGCAAACGGCGGCGCAAGCGGGCAAAGAGCCCGCTCCCTGGCGCTGGAGGGGCAGGCAGGCCAGCAAAGCCATGGGCCAGCCCGTAGAGGTGCAAGAACCACAGCAGGCCGAGCAGCGCGGGGATGGTCCACTCGCTCGTTGGATAGCCCCAGGCCAGGCTGGAGGACAATAGCAACAGCGATAGCACGGCAGCGAACAGCAACAGCCTGCGCCAGGGCCACAGGCACAGCGCAAGCCGCTGCATACGCTCAAGCATGCTCAGCACCCACCCGGCTAGCGGCCAAGCTCACTCAACCGATCAGCAGCGAGTAGAGGGCTTGGTGATCCAGCTGCTTGCCGTTGGCATCCATCACCCGCATCGCATCGGCAGAGACCTCGTCGATCAGCACCACCTCGCCACCGATCAACCCTACCTCGATCTTCATGTCCACCAGGGTCAGCCCCTTGTCGCGCAGATCCCGCTCCACAATGGTGGCGATCTGGCGGGTCATCTCCTTGCCCTGCTCCAGTTGGGCACGGGTCAGCAGGCCGAGGATCACCAGTGCGTCGTCGTTGATCAGCGGATCGCCGCGCTCATCGTCTTTTAGTGTCACCTCCACCAGATAATCCAGCGGCTGCAGTGGCGCTTTCACATACTTGCCATAACGACGCAAAAAGCTACCATAGGCCAGTGGGCGGCAGATGAACTCCAGCCCGCCGGTTTCGCTGATCGCCTTACCGGGCGGATCGGCACGCTTCACCTCCATCGCCCCCTGCGCCACATCCACCGACACCAGGTGGGTGGGAATGTGCGCGGCGTGAAATTTCTCGAAGAAGTACTGCGTCATCTCCAGCGACATCCGCCCCTTGCCCTGGATCTGGCCCATCACCGAGTTGGCACCTGGATCAACCACCCCGTTCTCGCCGGTCACATCGTCCTTGAACACTAACTTAAGATGGCCATTGGCCAGGGCATAGATATCTTTGGTCTTGCCGGAATAGATCACATCATTCTCGCTCACGTCGCCGTTTCTCCCGTCATGTTGCATTCGAAGGTTTACTTACTCTGGTATCATAGCAGAACCAAACACCCCATCAGCGAACAGGACGCCCCCTCAATGACGACGCTCCCTCCCTGCCCCCAATGTGGCTCCGAATACACCTATGAGGACGGCATGATGTTCCTCTGCCCCGAGTGCGCCCACGAGTGGCCGCAACAGGCCGTCGAAGAAAACGACGACACCCCGCTGTTCAAGGACGCCAACGGCAATCCCCTTCAAGACGGTGATACGGTCACGGTGATCAAGGATCTGAAGGTCAAGGGCTCATCCCTGGTCGTCAAGGTCGGCACCAAGGTGAAGAATATCCGCCTGATGGAGGGCGATCACGACATCGACTGCAAGATCGACGGCATCGGCCCGATGAAGCTTAAGTCCGAGTTCGTCAAGAAGAGTTGAGCAAGCATTGCCCGGCATGGTGGCCTGGCCTTCCGCTCAAGATAGTCCTCTATTCCAGCGCCTTTAGCCAAAACTGCATGCTGTGTTCACTCTCCCCTGTTGCTCCGATCTCGCGCCAGGGGAAGGTGGCGAGCAGTCCTGGCTCGGGCCGGTAACCAAAGTGCCGCCAGACAGGGTCAAGCGGCTGATAGTCTGGCGGGCGTCGCGGGTCATTCGCCGCGCGCAGCACACCACAAAAACCGATCTGCTTAAAGCCTTGCGCACGGGCGTGGGACTCGCGGGCCTCAAAAAAGCGCCGATAGACCCCATGCCCCCGATAGGCGGGCAGCAGCACCGACTCCCCGCAGTAAAACAGCTGCGCGGTATCGATCCCCCGCTCCAGGAACGGCTGCCGAAAGGCCAACTCTTCATCGGCCATCGGCACCCCGGTAGACATCCCCACCGGTTGGCCCTTATCCAGCGCAAGCACCGCGATCGCCCCCGCAGAGCGCATATAGGTTTGCAGGTATCCCGCCTCATAGGCCAAGTCGCCATCGTACAGATAGGGATACTCACGAAACACCGTAATGCGTAGCCTGGCCAGGGTATCCACATAGGGGGTCAGCTCCCTGCCGCCAAGTTGTATCAGCTCCATTTATCTCCTCCTTCGGGCGTTGAGGCGGGCGGATTGCCCCACCCAGACCTGGGCCCTCACGATTTGCCCGCAGTAAAGCCCCCATCGACCATCAGGTGCGCCCCGGTAACAAAGCTGGCCTCATCGCTTACCAGGAACAAAAAGGCATTGGCCACCTCCTCTGCGCGCCCCAGCCGACCAAGTGGATGCATACTCACCAAAAACTGCTTCATCTCATCATCCAGCGCATCCAGTAACGGCGTATCGATATAACCTGGCCCGATGGCATTCACGCGAATCCCCTGGGCGGCGTACTCCAGCGCCAGTGCGCGCGTCATATTGACCACCCCGCCTTTGGCGGCAGTATAGGCAGCCGTCTGCGACTGCCCAAACACACCGAGAATGGAGGCGCAGTTGACAATACTGCCACTGCCCTGTTTTTCCATGCGACGTAAGGCCGCGCGCGCCACCCGGAATACACCCGTAAGGTTGATGTCAATGATGCGCTGAAAGTCTTCATCAGACATCGTAGTGGAAGGAGACAGCGCACCGACCCCGGCATTATTGAACACACCGTCGACGCTGCCTAACTCGGTCTGCATCGCTTGCAAAAGCGCATCCACCTCCGCCGTATTAACCACATCCGCCGCCGCAAACAGACAACGCCCAGCATACTTCGCATCCAGCTCCGCTGCCAAGGACTGCCCTTTACTGTCGGGCAGATCCGACATCATCACATTCGCCCCTTCGGCCAGGCAACGCTCCACCGAAGCAAGGCCAATACCACTGGCGGCACCTGTGATCAGAATATTTTTATCTTGTAAACGCATGGGTTGATCCTCGACATCATATAGATATTAATTGGACGAACGCCAACGGCTCACGGTATAACGCAATCGCGTCGGGCCACCAATCTCATCACGCTCTACCCAGGCGACATGCAGCCTGCCCGCGCTATCCAGGGTGATGCTAGGGTGCTGCTGTACGCCAGGCCCCGAGCCACCGGGCAGAGCAAGATCATCACTCCACTGCCCATCCCGATACCAACTCAACAACACATCCGAGTCACCATCACGCTCATCGCTCCAGGCAGCCACCAGCCGCCCGTGGCCATCACCGGCCAGGGTGGCATGCCACTGTTTCGCCACACCACCGAACGCGTCCTGAACCACTTCGTTGGCAGCAAAACCCTGCTTTACGCGCCAGGGCGCACCGAAGATCGAGTAGCCCTCGCGATAGTCACGCTTATCGGCCCAGGCCGCATAAACCCCCTCACGGCCATAGCTGGACAGCGCCACCCGTGCGACACCGTGGCCGCTGCCATAGGCTGCCGCCTCCGCACCTTCCGGCGGCAAACTCACGCGCACCGGCTCACGAAAGCCACAGGCCTGGCCTGGCACACTCTCAGCGCCCATGATGACGGTATGACCGGGGCGGCGATCCTCCCAGGCCACGACCGTCAAGCCCTGCTGTCGGGCAAGGGTCGGATAGAACTGCTGATCCTCCGGCGGTACGGCGTCCACCGCACAACGCTGGCTTCGCTTCAGCCCGCTCTCGCCGACCACCTCGAAGCGGTGGTAGTAGATGCGCGACAGGCGTCCTTCTTGCTCAGCCAGCACAAGGCGCAGCTCTCCATCCCCGTAATGCAAACTCGGCTGACGCGATTCACCCTCGGCAACCGCAATCAGTGGCCCCATGCCATGGGCGCTCACGATCCGCATTTTCACCTGGGCATCTTCCTCCCAGGCCAGAGCAAAGCGCTCTCCTGTCAAGGCCACCAAGGTCGGCTCAAATGCCTCCCCGTCGCCGCTTACCCGCATCGCGGGTGAAAAATCCGTATCCGCCATCCCCTTGCGCGCCAGATAGATCCGCGGCGTATCATCACGATCATCTTCCCAGGCCACAGCCACCGTATCGCCCGACACTGCAATATTGCGCCGCCCGGAAGACTCCAAATGGTGAAAAAATCGCTCACTGCCCTGCTCGCTGATCGTCACCGGCGCGGTAAATTCCCACTCCGCAACCACCGCGGTAGACAGCAGCAGGGCAGAGGCCAGTAGAAAAAGCCCACGCATGACCTACTCCCCCCCGGCGAGCTTGGCACGTGCCACTTCATCCGCCTCCAGCAAGGCCTCTTTGGTTTGCGCCCCAATCAGACGATGTCTCGCCGTGCCATTGCTGTCCAGATAGGAGAAAACCGGGGTAGCGAAGGCGTTATAGCGGGTGCCCAACTCACGCTCGGTAATGCGCTCACCGCTGGGCAGACGCAAGCGCTTGCCACTTTCCGCATCCACATAGGCCAGCACATAGTGCTGGGTGTAGCGCTCACGCACCTCCGGCTGCGAAAACGCCTCTTTATTGGTGAGCTCGCAATAGCCACAGCCGTAGCGACCGAAATAGACAAACACCGGCTTCCCTTCCGCCTGCGCCTGGCTCATGGCTTCATCGAATGGCAGAAAGGGATAATCCTTTGGCGCATCCGCCAGGATCGGTAACGCCAGGAGAAGGGAAAACAGCAACAGAACGGATCGCAACATGGCAGACTCCAGCAGGGTGTGTGATACGGAAAACCTAATCGAATCTAACCAATAGCGCGTGCTACCGCAACTCTACCGCCCCAAAGGCACATCAAGACGAGGGCATGAGAGCTGATGTCCCGGCGCACCGGATCAGTTCTCCGCCGTGCCACCTTGCAAAATCTGCCGCTTAAGCTTTTGTTCCAGCAGCTGATTCCTTTCCACCGCCTCGGTCCACAGATGCAGCACCGCATCCAGCACCTTATTGCCGACCGCAGGGTCCAACGCGCTATGCAGAGCCGTCTCGTACGCCTGCTCCGGCGACTGACCATGCACAATGGCCTCGACCTGCCTGGCCATCAACTGATCGGTCCGCAGCGTATGGTAAATCAACCAGGACGCCACAAACTTCACCAGCTTTTCGAACCTATCGGTGATGCTATCATCCAGCAACACCTCCGAACGCATACGCGTAACATCATAGATAAATGACTGATGCTCCATCCTCTGCAAGAGGAAATGCCGGTTATCGATCTTGTGCTGCATCATTATCTTTTCTTCATCCATAAAATGCTGCTCGGAATATGCCATCAGGCTATCAAGCGATTCATTTAGGCTATCTTCATTCTGCTCACCCTTCCCCACCTCCGCGGCCATATGGTTAAGCATCCTGAAAAGCTGCTTGTGCTCCTCATCCACAACCGGGATGCCTGTTTCAAATATCGCAGACCATTCAATCATATCGCTACCCAAGTATCGTGTTACCAAACCGAATATGATGGGGCGAACCAGACGCCAACAGCGAACCCCGCCAGATGAAAGACAAACACAGCAAAACAGCCGCCGCAGCAGTCAATCAAATTAAAGATAGCAGATAAGGGCGAAAAGTCAGGGATGGGGTTCGGCATCTGCTCGCCCCCTCTCCCCCAATGGGGGAGAGGGGATGAAGGGGGCGAGCAGTTACGGGCTTCGAGGGGCGAGATTCGAAGGAAAAGGCATCTGGGCGGCGTGTCGTTCTTCAGGCCGATAGCAAGGCAATCATGCGCCTAAACGCTCACCATCATCGCAAGCACCGCCAAAAAATCCAGCACAACAGTCACGCAGAAAGAAGGGGCACATGCCAAAACGTGAGAACCTGACCCAGGAGCGATTACTGAGGAAGATGGATAGTAAAACAACCGCCCCCTAAGCGGCTATGGTTATCTAGCTTAATAAAACCCTGACGGCCGCCGACATTATGCAGACGTGCTACCATCGTACAAAAGAACAGGCCCAGCTTGGTATGCCCGGAAACCATATCCAGTGCATCATCCCCTTCAAAATCTGTATTTAGCATCCGCTCCGGGAATCCAGGCCCATCATCCTCAACCGATAAACACAGATAGCCATCCTCAAACGCCGCATTGAGGCTGATACACTGCTTGCTGTAACGCGCCGCGTTAGTCACCAGGTTATTAATAACACCAGCCATCAGGTCACGATCGAAATAACCAAAATCATCGCTTTCACAGACTATATCTGCCTGAATGTTCTTGTGATCAAGCAAGGGCTTATTAAGCAGATAAGATTCCTCAAGAAAGTCAGCGAGATCCAAGGCTGGATTCGGCGCTCGGGGAGCGTTACCTGCGGGCCATGCGGGCCGGTATCAACTGCGCCCTGGCGAATCGCCAGGTACTGACGCACTTTGCG
>SLDE01000142.1 GCA_007125455.1 Ectothiorhodospiraceae bacterium | reverse complement strand
TTTTTTCCCAGGCCGCTGCAGAGAGTATCTTTTTTTCGCGTACGTGGTTTGAGTGCCTTATCCGGCACAGGCCTGCTTCGTCTGAGAATGTGGTACTGGCCTGCGTCGTAGAAGATACCCACGTGCTGGCGATACTGCCGCTTGAGCAGCGCGAGGGTGGGCATTATTATGCCCTCACCAACCTCTACTCCTCGCTCTATACCCTGCTACTGGCAAAGCAGGCACCGCGGGATGTTTATGCCTGCCTGGCCAAGGGGTTAATATCGCTCCCCTTTAGCCTGCTGCATCTCGGCCCGATAGGCGAAGACGATAGCCAGTTGCAATGCTTGCAACAGACCATGGAATCGATGGGCATTAGCTGTCAGCGGCGTTTTGGCTTCTACAACTGGGTACAGCCTACACAGGGACAGACCTTTGATGACTACCTGCAATCCAGATCATCCAGGGTACGCAACACCATCGCACGAAAATCGCGTAAACTTGAGCGCGAATACGGCTACCGAGTCCAGCTTTATCAAGACCATGACGAACAGGCCTTGCAGGATTATCATACGGTCTACCAGCACAGTTGGAAGGCCAATGAGCAGTATGGCGACTTTATCGCCGACCTGGCCTGGCAGCTGTCGCAACAGGGCTGGTTAAGGCTTGCCATCCTCTATACCGACGAGCGACCTATCGCGGCGCAATTCTGGTTTGTTGTGCACGGCAAGGCCAGCATCTTCAAACTGGTATACGATAAAGACTGGAAGCACTATTCACCGGGAACGATCCTTACCCAGCATTTACTCGCCCACGTCATCGACACCGACAAGGTTCAGGAGATCGACTTTCTGACTGGCAACGATGCCTACAAGCAGGATTGGATGTCGCAACGCAGAGAGCGCTATGGCTTGTACTGTATCAACAAGGCGAAACCCGTCGAGCGGCGTGATCGAATATCAAAGTGGTTTGAGCAACTTTTCAACAGATCATGGCGAAGCCATTGAAGGATGACAACGATGCAACTAAAGATCGATGCGGATACATTTGATCAGCAACAGCAAATCCTCACACGCGAAATCATTGAGCAAATACGCCTGAAACTCATCGAGGCCGGGCTCAAGGGCGAACAGCTAAAGGATCTAACGGGTAATATCGCCTTTAGTGTCGCCAGCACCCTCGATGATACGGCGATGATCGCGTTAGATGGGGTCGCGGTACGGCCATACCTGACCTTCGTAGACGATGAGGATGCATTGATCCACGGCGGAGAAAACGCTTATACCCATGAATACGTCGCGGACCTTATCAATGATGTATTCAGCAACCGGCCTGCCGAGTGATGAAGCTAATCCAAAGGCATCTATTCAAGGGGACTCGGGAATTTGAGTTTGTGGACGATCACGTAAAGTTCCGCAGCAAGGCCCCATTTAAAGAGGCCGAGGAGCTAACGGTGATGCTGACCGTGTTGAATCCGGAACCGGTGATCACACGCTCAAGCCTGGATTTTACCAGCCGAGTTAACGGCGAAACCCTGCTTTCGTTCTATTTGGCAAAACCCAATGCCCAGGAGTTCACGGCATTTGTTAGTGCACTCAGGGCGAAAGCCCTGGATGAATATCAGCGTTTTGCAGGCCTTAAGCCTTCCCCGGCTTCGACGACACTTGCCGGGAATGTCGATGATGAACCACCCGCCTTCGATGAGCCGCCGCTACCGGCAAGGCTGGGGAAGACGCTGGATGTCGCGCGTATTGATGAGGCGATTCAGATGCTCAAAACCTATCTGAATGACGATGATGTACTGGCCCTCATCACGGCACTGGAGACACTGCAAGGTGACCCGCAGAACGAATCACGCCAGATAGACGTCATCAACGCCTTTAATGATTTAGGGCCAAGCCAGGGTGCCGTGCTGACCTACGCACCCTATGTCGGCATCCTGCTGTCTGACGGCCCTGCGGGCTCCCCGTATTGATCGCGATGAAGCGCCGAATGAAAGGCTGAGGCACAATATAGGGATCGCCGTAACTGCTCGCCCCCTTTATCCCCTCTCCCCTCAAGGGGAGAGGGGCGAGTAGATACGGATCACCTTAAATTGGCACCATCCGATCCGGGTCGATATCGATATCTGGCCCGTCGACCACCTTGGTGCCGGCCTCGATCTCTTCGGGCGTAGCATCCCGTACCGTCAGGATCTCCAGTTTGAAGATCAGATCTCTGCCACAGAGTGGGTTGTTGCCATCGACGGTCAAGGTCTTGTCATCCATGCGTGTGACGATAAACTCCTTCGGCTCACCTTTCTCGTTTTCCATCAGGATCTTCATCCCGATCTCACGGAACTCTTCCGGCACGTTGTCGAGCTGGTCGGTAAAGACCAGATTTTCATCGCGGGGGCCATAGATCGCATTACCGTCGATCCTTACCTCAATAACGTCGCCCGCCGGACGTCCTTCCAGATCGTCGGTGACCTGCTTAGCTAACACCTGGCCTGCACCGTGTACATAACTCAACGGAAACTCTACCGTGGTCAGCACTTGCCCGGTCTTTTCGTCAATAACCTCGTACTTCAGCTCGACAAACTTATTGTCTTGTATTGTTTCGCTCATAAATACCTAGAAGATAGATGCGGCGAATATCTTTACTTCGCCTTGTTCATAACCGATGACCATACGACCTAGCCATTCGCCCTCTTTCTTGGTGCTGCGCACTCTGAACAAACAGGTCACGTGCTCACCACGACGGATAAAGCCAATAAAGTCATAATCCTCCGAAAGGTTACGCGCAAGCTCGCTCTTGGCGAACTGGTTGCCAACCTCGACTTCATTCAGGCCCAGCAGGAGACCATAGGAGAAGTTTCGAATGAACTTCCCGTACTGACCTTTATTGGAGTATTTGATCAGTTCATCCCACATGGGCAGCGCGATATCCTGAAGCTCTTCGTCTGTTTTTTCTATGATGTTCATTAAATACTCTCTGATTAACGACCAATCCCGAATCTTCACTATACCTGATTCAGTTCGGGACTATTAAACAATAACGTCGGGCAAAAAAAAAGATCAACAATCCTGTTGATCTTCTTTGTCCACTGGGGAGGGGTGAACCCCCTCCCCGCGTGTACCTGGCGTCTACTTCTCCTCAACGATATGGTACAGAGGTGCCTTTTCCATGGTGTACTCGCCCGTCTTTGGATCACGGCGCGACACGGTCAGCACATGCCAGTTCTCGTCATCCAGCTTCATCGCATCACCACGATAGTAATAGCCAGGCCAACGGGTTTCCTTGCGGAACAGGGTGTGATGGAACACCGCCTCGGCAGTGAGGTGACGATGCTTCAATTCCCAGGCACGCAGCAGCTCGTGGATATTTTCCGCCGCGATCTTCTCCAGATCCTCTTCCATCACCTTCATCTTCTTCAGGCCGATGTGCAGCAGCTTATCGTTGGTCATGTAGTTTACGGTAACACCACCGCAGTACTCATCCATCATCTTTTGCAGACGGTCCAGGCCCTGGCGTGGGTTGATGTAATTAGGGTTGACGCTACCGGCAACGATTTCGTTACGGTAGATCTTGTAGTGCTCCATCGGCTTGTAGATCTCGGCCTTACGGCGTGCGATCTGCTCATCGGAGACACGGATCCCCGCAGCCTTACCATCGTCAATGTACTTGCAGGCGGCCTTGGCGGCCAGACGACCTTCGGTAAACGAGCCAGAAGAGAAGGCATGTGGCGTACCGCCGACGGCGTCACCGGCACCGAACAGACCTTCAACCGTGGTCATGCGGTTATAGCCCCAGAAGTATTCTTCAGGGGAGAGATCCTCGGGGCCTGAACACCAGGCACCACAACCGGTGGCGTGTGAACCCATCACGTAGGGCTCGGAGGTGGTCAGTTCCGGGTTCTCATACTTGGGGTTCACATCGGTTGCCGCCCACAATACGGCCTGACCAACGGTCATCCCCAGGAAGTTATGCCAGCCAATCTCTTCGAGATGCGGATCCTGGAAGGCCTCCATGGTCACCATATGGATCGGGCCACGCCCGGCATTCACCTCAGAGATGAAGGCATGGTTACGCAAACAGGTGGGGATCGGCTTGTGCGACAGATGCTGACCTTCGGTATCCAGGTATTCCTTGCCGACCATTTCGGTCAGTGCCGGGAACCACTTGGATTCATACTCTTCACCGTTACAGTTCTGGGTGTAGGTCTTGAGGTGCAGGAAGTAGGCACCCACCGGGCCGTAACCGTCCTTGAAGCGGGCCAGTACGATACGGTTTTCCATCTGGGTCATCTTCGCGCCCGCCTGGATCATCAGGCCATAGGCAGAACCGGAGGACCACGGCGCGTACCATACACGACCCGCCCCTTCACCCACCGAGCGCGGCTTGAACATGTTGGAGGCGCCGCCGGCACCGACGATGACGGTCTTGGACTTGAAGACGTGGTAGTCGCCGGTACGGACATTAAAACCAACGGCACCGGCTACGCGGTTTTCCTTGGAGTCATCCATCAGCAGGTGAGTGACGCAGATCCGGTTGTAGACCTTGTCGGCGGACTTCTTCGCGGCCTCGGCCACCATTGGCTTGTAGGACTCGCCGTGGATCATGATCTGCCAGCGGCCTTCACGCAGGTAGGAACCGGTCTTGGGGTTGCGCATGATTGGCATACCCCACTCCTCGAACTGGTGTACGGCGGAGTCCACATGGCGTGCCATATCGAACAGCAGATCCTCACGCACCATACCCATCAGGTCCATGCGGGCATAGCGCACGTGATCTTCGGGATTGTTCTCACCAAAGCGGGTACCCATGTAGCAGTTGATCGCATACAGCCCTTGCGCCACTGCACCGGAGCGGTCGATATTGGCCTTCTCGGCGATGACGATCTTCTTGTCCTGCCCCCAGTAACGCGCTTCCCACGCGGCGCCTGTTCCACCGAGGCCAGCTCCCGCAACCAGGATATCGATATTGTCTTCTACGATTGTTTTGTAAGCCATTAGTAGTACACCCCTGCTTTCATTTTCAGGCCATTGGATTCCAGCGTATGCAGGTCACCATCATCCATACGGACATATTTCGGCTCGTTGTAAAGTAGTTGGCTGTCTCGCATTTCCTTACTCGGCGCAGCCACATCAGCCAGCTGCGGGATCTCCTTACCCCAGGGTTTGGTGGTGATCGGCGCGAGCAGATTCAGATCGGTTTCGCCATTACGTGACTTGATGCGCCAGGCGATAACACCCTTTTCTTCGTCGCGGATAACCCGTACCGAGTGCCCCAACGGGGCGAAGTCCGCATAGCCGCGCACGTCGATGGCGTGGTGGGGGCAGGCCTTCACACAGGAGTAGCACTCCCAGCACATGTTCGGCTCGATGTTGTATGCGCGACGCAGGGTGGTGTCGATGTGCATGATGTCTGAAGGGCAAATATCAACGCAGTGTCCACAACCGTCACAACGTGTCATATATACGAAAGTTGGCATGTCAGTCCTCTCCTAAAATTGTTCGGTTGAAATGACTCAGTAGTGACGCGGCGCTTCACGCTTGATGCCAAGTCCCATGTTGGGTGGGTTGGTGCCCATGTATTCCGGGATATCAGGGAAGCGCGCCTGCAGGGCGGGGTCGCTCAGGTCACCCAGATCTGGCAGGTTCTCCTGGGAGCCATCTGCGCGGGTGATCTTCTTCTGATAGGCGGCAGCGGGCTTGAAGAACATGTGGGCGAACTTGGACCACAGCACGGTACCGAACAGAGTGGTGCTGGAGAGGATGAACAAGGCAAACAGTGCCCAGCCAATCGCGCTACCCTGAGTGGCGGACCACAGCAGGGCGAAGGTGGCGGTGGTCAGCAACGAGACGATGAACAGGTCCGCACGCACGATGCGATACCAGGGGTTACCCTCGGAAGAGACATCAACGCGGATAAAGAACCAGAACCAGTACCCCCCGACACACAGCATCAGCGCACCCAGGTGCCACAACAGCGGCCAAATGCCCGCCGAGGCCTCGGTGGGATAGGCGAAGATCAGGGCGGCGGTCGCGATCACGAAGATGATGAAGCCATACATGGTGAGCAGATGGGAGAGTCGGCGCTGTGGGTTGGCAAACTCCGAGGATGTCAGTACCTCGCTGGCAACCGTCTGAATAGCCAGCCCGGCCCTTTCACCGCCACTGACGGTTCGCTTCGCACTCTTCTCCGCCTTTTTGGCATTCTCGAAAAAGTACGCCGCACTTTTCTTGTGGATGGTATCGAGAATCGTGCTACCGATAACCAGCACGATCATCGCTATGATGTATATCTGCATGGCAATCGGCGGAATGAATCCGGAAAGCTCGCTAAAGGGGTTGATACTAATCATCGTTTTCTCTCCTGGGATATTTATTGTCGCTCTGAATCATAATGATCTGAATTCGACTTCGCTAATTAGCAATCCTTGTGAGTTGATTAGTGGGGTTAATCAAAACCGGCCACTAAAGGCTTGGCGTTGCCATCCAGGCCACTGCCGCGCCAGCCACGAACATGGGTCGCTGCTTCGCCCACCATAGCCACTGAGACCCTTATCGCCAAACAGAACTATCTATTGCACCCATAGAATGACTTTATTAAGCCCACATTTTTGGCTGGAGTTTTACCCCAAACCGGCCACAAACAGGCACTTTCCATTATTTTAACTTATGGGAGTACAGAAAATTTCTATCCAAAATACCCCCAATAGGCAGCACCCATGACCAAATTGAATATGGCAATAGTCAGGATTAATCTGGTATATTAGCAAGCACGAATGCTTGATATATATCAACATGGCCGGGGATAAGGCTGCCTGAGAGGGCCCTGTCTCCCCGGCTTTTCAGTTTTAAAGCCACCGAAGAGCAGATATCCATGACTGACACTGCCAAAGTGATTGCCGAGGGTCGCACCGAGGTCAAGAACACTACCTGTTATATGTGCGCGTGCCGCTGCGGCATCCGCGTACACCTGCGTGACGGTGAAGTCCGTTACATCCAGGGCAACCCGGATCACCCGCTTAACAAGGGCATCATCTGTGCCAAGGGTTCCTCCGGGATCATGAAGCAATACTCCCCCGCCCGCCTGACCAAGCCGCTCAAGCGTAAGGAAGGGTCTGATCGGGGTGATGCCCAGTTTGAGGTGATCTCCTGGGATGAGGCCTTCGACATCATGGAGGAGCGCCTGGGCCACCTGCGTGCTACCGATCCGAAGAAATTTGCCATGTTCACCGGGCGTGACCAGATGCAGGCCCTGACCGGGCTGTTCGCCAAAAACTTCGGTACCCCCAACTACGCCGCCCACGGTGGCTTCTGTTCGGTCAACATGGCCGCTGGCATGATCTACACCATCGGTGGCTCGTTCTGGGAGTTCGGTGGGCCAGACCTGGAGCGATCCAAGCTGCTGATCATGATCGGCACCGCTGAGGATCACCACTCCAACCCACTCAAGGCTGAGCTGTCCCATTTCAAACGCAATGGCGGCCGCTTCATCTCCATCAACCCGGTACGCACCGGCTACTCGGCCATCGCCGATGAGTGGATCCCGATCAAGCCGGGCACCGATGGTGCGCTGCTGCTGGCGATCATCCACGAGATCATCAAGACCGGCCTGTACGACCGTGACTTCCTGGTGGACTACTCCAACTCCGCCGAGCTGGTGAACCTGGACTCTGGTAGCAGCGAGTACGGCATGTTTGTACGTACCGAAGTGCCGGAAGAGGAGGGCTGCTTCGACCCACAGAACAAGCTGTGGTGGGATCGCAACAGCAACAAGCCGGTACTGAGCCGCACCAAGGGTGCCGACCCACGCCTGCTGGGCGAATTCCAGCTATCCGACGGCACCAAGGTCAAGCCGGCCTTCCAGCTACTCAAGGACCGCGTCGAGCAGTACACCCCCGAGTGGGCTGCGAATATCACCGGGATCCCGGTCGAGACCATCCGCCGTCTGGCCCATGAGATGGGCATCGTGGCGCGTGACGAGAAGATCGAACTGCCTATCGCCTGGACCGACGTATGGGACAATGAGCACCAGAGCGTGACCGGCAACCCGGTCTCCTTCCACGCGATGCGTGGCCTGGCCGCCCACTCCAACGGCTTCCATACCATCCGTGCGCTGTCGATCCTGATGTCCATCCTCGGCACCATCGACCGCCCCGGCGGCTTCCGCCACAAGGCACCCTTCCCGCGTCCGATCCCGCCCTGCCCCAAGACCGCCAAGGGCCCGGATGACGTCAAACCCAACACCCCGCTCAACGGCATGCCGCTGGGCTGGCCGGCCGATCCGGACGACCTGTTCGTCAACGAAGACGGCAGTCCTGTGCGCATCGACAAGGCCTTCTCCTGGGAGCACCCACTGTCTGTACACGGCATGATGCAAAACGCCATCACCAATGCCTGGCGCCAGGACCCCTACGCCATCGACACGCTGTTCATCTTCATGGCCAACATGGCCTGGAACTCATCGATGAATACCGATGAGGTGCGCAAGATGCTCAACGACAAGGATGAGAACGGGGAATACAAGATCCCCTTCCTGATCGTCGCCGACGCCTTCCAGTCCGAGATGGTCGCCTACGGTGACCTGATCCTGCCGGACACCACCTACCTGGAGCGCCATGACGTTATCTCCATGCTGGACCGTCCGATCTCCGAATACGAGGGTCCGGTCGATTCGGTACGTATCCCGGTGGTTCCGCCGATGGGCGAGTGCAAACCCTTCCAGGAAGTGCTGATTGAACTGGGTTCACGCCTCAAGCTGCCTGCCTTCACCAAGGAAGACGGCAGCCGCAAGTACCGCGACTACCCGGACTTCATCACCAACTTCGAAACCGCCCCTGGCTCCGGGATCGGCTTCCTGGCCGGCTGGCGTGGCAAGAGCGGCGAGAAGAGCATGAAGGGAGAGCCCAACCCGGATCAATGGAAGATGTACGAAAAGAACAACTGCGTCTACCACTACCACCTGCCCAAGTCCTACCAGTACATGCGTAACTGGAATCAGGGCTACCTGCAGTGGGCCCAGCAGCACAGCCTGACCCGCTATGATGAGCCGATCAACATCCACATCTACTCCGAGGTGTTGCAGAAGTTCCGTCTCGCCGCCCAGGGCAAGACCCAGGGCAAGCATCCGCCCAAGCACCTGCGCAAGCGCGTCGAGGCCTACTTCGACCCACT
>SLDE01000145.1 GCA_007125455.1 Ectothiorhodospiraceae bacterium | reverse complement strand
CTGTTTCGCGCCATCCCTGGCGCTCACCCCTTCGGGGCGCTGCCGGGGCAGCGACCAAAACGGCTATCCTGCCGTTTTGTCGAACCCGGTTTGATCACTGTCAGAGGTTCGAATCGAAGGTGATGAGGCGGCTAATAAGCGGTGTGCAGATAGTGCCTGATCATGTGTGTGGCGCGCCCGAGAGGATTCGAACCTCTGACCACCGGCGTCGGAAGCCGGTACTCTATCCAGCTGAGCTACGGGCGCAGTTGAGGTGCATTAGGATACCGGGCATTGCCGCTGGCGTCCATGGGCTTGTGAAGATCTTCGCTGTGGGGCCAGGGCCGGATCTGGCGTTTCGAAGCCACACGAAAGTCTGCTCCTGTCCTACTATAGGGGGGGGCGGGGTGGTCACTGTTGCGGTTTGTGGCTTTGCTGTGGGATATCACGGTGGTGTGTGATTTCCCGTAAACGGTATTTATGGATATACTAATGGGCTAAGTGCGGTCCGCCGGGGGTGGCGTGGCTGGAGGTTTCCTATTACATAAATCAAGCAGGAGTTCACAGTGAGCAACAAAGTCAATGCAAATTTTGGCGGCAGTCTGATGGCGCTGATCCTGGTCGTGGTGCTGGTTTTGGTGGTGAACGCCCTCGCCAACTCCATGCATCGTGCCGGTCCGGTGGATATGAGTGAGGCCGCTGTGGCCGAGCGCATCGCGCCGGTTGCCAGTCTGAACACGGGCGACCCCATTGTGCCTGAGGCGGCTCCGGCCCCTGCGGCGGCGGCTCCGACGGCGAGCCGTTCCGGTGAAGACATCTATCGCACCTCTTGTGCTGCCTGTCATGATACCGGCGCTGCTGGTGCGCCGATGTTGGGTGATGCCGGGGCATGGGCCAGCTTTACCGAGAAGGGTATGGATGGGATGTTGCGCAACGCGATCAGCGGTGTGAATGCCATGCCGCCGCGTGGCACCTGCGTCAACTGCTCCGATGATGAGCTGCGTGAGGCGATTCAGTTTATGCTGGACGCCCTGTAAGCCAAGCCCTTTGGCCGATAGCAAAAAAAGCCGACGCAAGTCGGCTTTTTTTATGCCTTCAGCGCGATGATGCGTGCGCGCTGCCTGTTGGCTAGTCGGCGGTGGCCTGTTGCCAGAGGGCCTGGATGCGGGCCTGCTGCTGTTTGCGCTGTTGCAGGATGTTGCGAAACACGGTGGGGTCTTTGATGTGAGTCAGTTCGCCCTCGCGGGGGAAGAGTTGGTCACGCAGGCGGGAGAGCCAGAAGCGTAGCGCGGCGGCACGCAGCATGACGATCCAGGCCTCCCCTTCGGCCTCGCTGAGGGGGCGGGTCTGGTGGTAGTGGCGCAGCAGGCCAAGTAGTTTTTCTTCGTCCAGGCTGCCGTTGTCGTGGCTGCACCAGTCGTTGGCGGTGACTGCAAGGTCGTAGAGCAGTACGTCGTTGCAGGCGTAGTAGAAGTCGATGATGCCGGTGAGGCGGTCGCTTTCGAACAGGGCATTGTCGCGAAACAGATCGGCGTGGATCACGCCGCGCGGCAGGTCGGCCAGGCGGAAGCTGTCCTGGTAGTGGAGTTCTTCATCGAGTAGCTGGCGATCGGTCTCATCCAGGCGTTCGAGCAGCAGGTTGCGGGTCTGGTGCCACCAGCGTGGGCCGCGATCGTTGTCGCGCTGACCGGGAAAGCCCTGCCCGGCAAGGTGCATATGGGCAAGGGCCTGGCCGATGGCCTGGCATTGGGCCTGGTTGGGCTGTTCCAGCCCGGCTCCGCTGAGGCGCTGGACCAGTGCGGCGGGTTTGCCGTTGAGTTCGCGCAGGTAGTGGCCGTTGCGGTCGGCCAGTGGGTGGGCGCTGGGGACCTGGTGTTCGGCCAGGTAGGCCATCAGGTCGAGGAAGTAGCCCATTTCGTCGGCGCTGTGCTGTTCAAACAGGGTGAGTACCAGGCGGGCCTGGCCAGTGGTGACGAAGTAATTGGTGTTCTCTATCCCTGCACTGATCCCTTGATAGTCGATCAGTTTCCCCAGCTCGTAGTGGGTAAGGAAGTGTTCCAGTTCGTGTTGCGCTACTACCGTATAGACAGACATGGTGAGTGATCGTGTGTGGGGTCGGGGCGATCATAGCCGCCCCGCCGTTGGAATGACAGGGTTACCAGCTAAAGATGCGCCACTTGACCACTTCGGGTGGGTCCAGCGCCTCGCGGCGCAGGTTGAGTACGCCGCTGCCATCGCTGTCGATGAGGTAGTAGGGACGGCCCTTGGCGGGGGTGATCTTGACCATATAGAGGCGCCCGTTGAGGCGGTACTCCTCGATGGTGTCTTCGCCTCGGCGGAAGATCTGCACTTCGGGCTCGAATTCGTCCAGCTCGCTCAGGTCGGGGTGGCCCACCAGTTCGTCCGGGATCGGCGGGGGCGGTGGGGCATCTGCCTGAAGAGTCAGGCTGGCGAGCAGGAGAGGCAGCAGCAGGAGGTAGTGTTTGGACATAGCGATCCCTTACAGGTCGAGCAGGATTTCGCGTTCTTCGGCCGAAGGCTCGAAGCCGCAGGTTTCGTAGTGGTTGAAGATCGCATCGACTACCTGTTTGGGGGTGTCGAGGATCTGGAACAGGTCGAGGTCTTCCGCGCTGATCACTCCCTCTTCTACCATGGTGCTGCCGATCCAGTCGATCAGGCCACGCCAGAAGGGTTCGCAGACCAGGATGATGGGGATGCGGCGGGTCTTGCCGGTTTGGACCAGGGTGAGGATCTCGGCCAGCTCGTCGAGGGTGCCAAAGCCGCCGGGCATCACCACGTAGGCGGTGGCGTATTTGACGAACATCACCTTGCGGGAGAAAAAGTGCCGGAAGGTCAGGCGGATATCCTGGTAGGGATTGCCGCTCTGCTCATGGGGCAGCTGGATATTCAGGCCGATGGAGGGGGATTTGCCTGCGTAGGCTCCCTTGTTGGCGGCCTCCATGATGCCGGGACCGCCGCCACTGACCACGGAAAAGCCGGCCTCGGAGAGGGCGAAGGCGATGTCTTCGGTGAGCTTGTAGTAGGGGTGATCGACCGGGGTGCGTGCCGAGCCGAAGATGCTTACTGAGGGGCGGATCTCGGCCAGTCGTTCGAAGCCCTCGACGAACTCCGCCATGATCTGGAAGATCTTCCAGGACTCGCGGGTGAGCATGCTGTCGTCGGGGATCACGCCGTGGTGGCGGGTCTTGTCCTTGTCCATAGGGTTGCCGTGTGTTGGTAAGCGATGATCCGAGTATAACCGCATGGCAAAAAAAATGCCGACCTTATGGTCGGCAACAATCTTATTGGTATGACTCCTCCATCATCCATTGCGCCGTGTTTCACGGTTTGGCCTGTGGGACCGAACCGCAGCTGAATACATTGCTGTGGTGTATCCGGCGGCGCATTGAATGCGGTATGAGGATTAAACCTTTTTTGGGTTTTGCTGTCAATGAAAAAGTTCCGCTATCTTATTGAAAGTAATAAGATAATTATATTAGCAGATACTGGAATAATGATTTTCCTGTGGGTTATCTTCTGCTTGTTCAGCCACGGTTCAGCTAGTGTGTTGGATACTCTCTGGCAAGGGCGCGAAAAGATATTGCCGACGTGAAACATTGTGATAGGATTACGCGGATTTTTTTCAGCTCCCCCCTGTTAAAACTATTCCTAAGTGAGGATGTGAACATGAAAAGCGTAATGATGATTGGTGCCGCAGCGCTACTCTCCCTGACTGCGGTAGCTAATGTCCATGCTGGCGATCCGGCCCTGGGCAAAACCGCATACAACACCTGTCTTAGCTGCCACGGTGCTCAGGGTCAGGGCGTGCCGCCGACCTTCCCCGCTCTGAAGGGCATGAGTGCTGAGGAGGTGGTGACCCTGCTGAAGGCCTACCGCGCCAATGAGGTCGACTCCCCCATGGCTGGTTTGATGGTGCCCAACGCCACCGGCCTGTCCGATGACGACATCAACAACCTGGCGGCCTATATCGCAACCTTCTAAGGTAGGCTGTCCGCCCCTGCCACTGCCCGCCCCCTCTTGGGGGCGGTGTTGTTTTTTCCCCTCTTCACTCCTTCTCCGTTAAGTTTTCGTTTATCCTCTCGGTCACATTTCAGCTGAAGAAACGCCCATGTCCGAGAAGCCCAAACAACTGGTTCTGGTAGACGGCTCGTCTTACCTCTATCGCGCCTTTCATGCCATGCCGGCGCTCACCAACTCCCATGGCCAGCCCACCGGGGCGGTCTACGGGGTGACTAATATGCTGCGCCGCCTGCTCAGTGATTACGATCCGGCCCATGTGGCGGTGGTCTTCGATGCCAAGGGCAAGACCTTCCGCGATGAGCTGTATGCCGAGTACAAGGCCAATCGCCCGCCGATGCCGGATGATCTGCGCAGCCAGGTGGCAACTATTCACCGTATCGTCGAGGCGATGGGTCTGCCGTTGTTGATGGTGGACGGGGTGGAGGCCGACGATGTGATCGGCACCCTGGCACGCCAGGCCGCGCAGCAACAGATGGATGTGTTGATCTCCACCGGGGACAAGGACATGGCGCAGTTGGTGGATGGCCACGTTACCCTGGTCAACACCATGACCGATACGGTGATGGGGCCGGAGGGCGTGGTGGAGAAATTCGGTGTGCCGCCGGAGCGGATCATCGACTACCTGGCGTTGATCGGCGACACCTCGGACAATGTGCCGGGGGTGCCCAAGGTGGGGCCGAAGACGGCGGTCAAGTGGTTGGGGCAGTTTGGCTCCTTGGACGGGATCATCGAAAACGCCGAGACCATCAAGGGGAAGGTGGGCGATAACCTGCGCGATAGCCTTGAGCAATTGCCGCTGTCGCGCCAGTTGGTGACCATCAAGTGTGATGTGCCGCTGGCACAGGGGCCGCTGCAACTGGTGCGGCGTGAGCCGGACAGCGATGCCTTGATCCAGCTCTATGGCGAGATGGAGTTCAAGACCTGGCTGAGCGAGCTGCTGGGTGGGGCAGGATCGGAAGACCCGTCGGGCGATGCGGTGGCCAGCACCGCCGAATACCATACCATCCTGGACTGGGAGACCTTCGAAGACTGGTATCAGCGCCTGGCGCAGGCCGAACTGTTCGCCTTCGATACCGAGACCACCAGCCTCAATTATATGGATGCGCGTATCGTTGGCCTTTCCTTCGCGGTGACGCCGGGCGAGGCGGCCTATCTGCCGTTGGCGCACAGCTACCCCGGTGCCCCCGCGCAGCTACCGCGCGAGGAGGTGCTGGCGCGGCTCAAGCCATTGCTGGAGGATGAGGGCAAGAAGAAGCTGGGGCAGAACCTCAAGTATGACATGAGCGTACTGGCCAACCACGGGATCAGTCTGCGTGGTGTCGCCCACGACACCATGCTGGAGTCCTATGTGCTGGATAGCACCGCCACCCGTCACGATATGGACTCGCTGGCACTCAAATACCTGGGCCACAAGACCATCAGCTATGAAGTGGTGGCCGGTAAGGGGGCCAAACAGATCGGCTTTGCCGAGGTGGCCCTGGAGCAGGCCGCCCCCTATGCCGCCGAGGATGCCGAGGTCACCCTGCGTCTGCACCAGACCCTGTGGCAGCGTCTGAGCGCAATCGCGCCGTTGCAAGCGCTCTATCAGGAACTGGAGCTGCCGCTGCTGGGCGTACTGTCACGCATCGAGCGGCGTGGGGTGTTGGTGGACAAGGCGATGCTGGAGAAGCAAAGCCATGAGCTGGCGCAAAAGATGGAGGCCCTGGTGGCCGAGGCCCACCGGGAGGCCGGTGGGCCGTTCAACCTCGGTTCACCCAAGCAGATCCAGGCGATCCTCTATGATCAGCTGAACCTGCCGGTATTGAAGAAGACCCCCAAGGGCCAGCCCTCCACCGCCGAAGAGGTGTTGCAGGAGCTGGCACTGGACTATCCGCTACCACGGCTGATCCTGGACTACCGCTCGGTCTCCAAGCTCAAGTCCACCTATACCGACAAACTGCCGCTGATGATCCATCCGGACAGTGGGCGGGTACACACCTCCTACCATCAAGCGGTGGCGGCCACCGGGCGGCTCTCCTCCTCCGATCCCAACCTGCAAAACATCCCGGTGCGTAGTGAAGAGGGGCGACGCATCCGTCAGGCCTTTATCGCTGCGCCTGGCAACTGCCTGCTGGCGGCGGATTACTCCCAGATCGAGCTGCGCATCATGGCCCACCTATCCGGTGACGAGGGGCTGTTGAAGGCCTTTGCCGCCGGTGAGGACATCCACCGCGCCACCGCCGCCGAGGTCTTCGGTGTGCCGTTGGCCGAGGTTAGCGGAGAGCAGCGGCGCAGCGCCAAGGCGATCAACTTCGGTCTGATCTATGGCATGTCCGCCTTTGGGCTGGGTAAACAGCTGGGGATCGACCGCGCCGCGGCGCAAAACTATGTGGATCTGTACTTTGCCCGCTATCCCGGCGTGAAACGCTACATGGAGAACACCCGCGAGCAGGCCCGCGAGCAGGGCTATGTGGAGACCGTCTTCGGGCGCAGGCTCTATATCCCCGATATCAAATCCAGTAACGGCCAGCGCCGCCAGTACGCCGAACGTACCGCAATCAATGCGCCGATGCAGGGCAGTGCCGCCGACATCATCAAGCGCGCCATGCTCACCGTCGATGCCTGGCTGGAGGACAAGCCGGATATCGAGCTGATCATGCAGGTACACGATGAGCTGGTGTTCGAACTACCCCAGGAAAAGCTGGCGATGGCGCGGGAAAAGATCGTCGAACTGATGTCCGCTGCCGCCGAACTGCGCGTACCGCTGCTGGTGGAGGCCGGCAGCGGGGAGAACTGGGATCAGGCGCATTAAGGGGCGAGGGCGCAGGGTGCGGTGAGCCCCGCGAACCGCACCGCTGGTGCTGCCTCCCTACGTTTTGGAGACCGACGTGTCGTGCGATTTGGCCGGGATCACGGTGTTACAGGTCCTGATAATTTTTTTCAAAACCCAGTGAACTTCTCGGTCACCCCCCAGTCTATGTAGGTGTGCATGTGATGCACCCTTTTCGCTTCTCTCCTTGGTGGAAAGGCAAGCCCGGCTTTCCCCCCCATTGCCGGGTGATGCTTGGCCCTGGCGCACTCTCCTTCCCCCTCGCGCCAGGGCTTTTTTTTTTGTCTGCTATTCTGTCGCTTCACTATCTTGCTGCACATCCCCGGTATGTAACCACTCACTTATTAGCGCCCGAGCCTCATCCACGCCCAGGCGACTGGGGGAGGAGAATAGCTGTACGCTGGTGTTGGGGTGTGTCTCGCCCAGGGCCTTGCGCACCTGCTGCAAGGTGTTACCAGCGGCACCTCGCCCGAGCTTGTCGGCCTTGGTGAGCAGGATGTGCACCGGCATCTGCTGGTGGGCACACCAGTCGAGCATTTGGCGGTCGAAGTCCTTGAGAGGGTGACGGATATCCATTAACAGGATCAGCCCGCGCAGGGATTTGCGCGTGCGTAGGTAGTCGGCCAGCACCTGTTGCCAGTGGCGTTTCACCGCCTCGGGCACCTTGGCGTAGCCATAGCCGGGCAGGTCGACCAGACGCTGCTGCTCATTCAGGGCAAAGAAGTTGATCAGCTGGGTACGCCCTGGGGTCTTGCTGGTACGGGCAAGCCCCTTTTGTGCGCTCAGTGCGTTAAGGGCGCTGGACTTTCCCGCGTTGGAACGCCCCGCAAAGGCGACCTCGGCCCCGTGGTCGGGGGGGAGCTGCGAGAGGGCGTTGGCGCTGGTGAGAAAACAGGCCTGTCGAAGGAGGTTGGGTGGCGTTGCCTGGTGCATATAGTGGTCCGGTAAGTGGGGCTATTCTTGACCGCAGGGGGTAATAATTGCTATATAAGCGGGCTGCGTTGCTTTGTCCCTGCATCCGGGGGATGGTAACATGCCGCCTGTTATGAAGGAACGCGCCTGAACGGAAGGTTGGTAAACCTTGCTGTTGATGGCCTGATAGGTATCTGCATTGGGCGCGTTTGTGGTGATTTCCAGCCAGGCTGTGCTGGCTGATGTGGGCAAGGCCACTTGCAATGATGGGTCGGTTGTTCCTGTCATATTCTGTGGTGTTGCCGGGGTTCCGGACCGGGTGCATGGAAGGCGGGATGCCCGTGTAAGTCCGGGACGGGGAGCTGCCAGGCGGCACTCCAATGAAGGGTTTATTGGCAGCGACGGTGGCATGCCCCTCGGGTGGCGGCACCGAATCTGGCCCTAATATTGGGCCAGGACTGCCGTAGAGTACATGGTCGAACAGGGCAAGCGAGGCACTGCCGACCCTCAACCTAATCAGATAAAACGGGGAACCGATGAAGAAACTAGCTATTGCCACTCTGGTCATGTTTGGTGCTGTGGGCACCGCTGTTGCAGGGGATCCTGCCGCTGGTCAGGCCAAGGCCACCACCTGTATCGCCTGCCACGGTGCAGACGGTAACAGCATGATACCGACCTTTCCTAAAATCGCCGGTCAGCACGCGGATTACACCGCCAAGCAGCTGCACGATTTCAAGTCCGGTGAGCGCCATGATGCCAGCATGGCACCGATGGTGGCCGGTCTCGACGATCAGGACATCAAGGATCTGGCGGCATTCTACGCCACCCAGACCCCGGCCATCGGCGCAGCCACCGATGAGCTGAAGGCTGAGCGTGGTGAGCAGATCTTCCTCGGTGGGGATGCCAGCAAGGGTCTGTCGGCCTGTATGGCCTGCCACGGTCCGAATGGTGCCGGTATCCCCGGTGCCCAGTTCCCGGCCCTGCAGGGTCAGCATGCGGCCTACACCATCAAAACGCTGAAAGACTTCCGCTCCGGTGAGCGCGCCAACGATGCGGGCGGCATGATGCAGGATATCGCCGCACGCATGAGCGACAGTGACATCGAAGCAGTGGCAGAGTATATTGCTGGTCTGCATTGATCGCTGAGCGCAGCCGCAATGCACTGAGACAAAGGGTGGCCACTGGCTGCCCTTCGTTGTGTTCGGGGATCAGATTCCACGCGAATGCAAGGGCCTCTGCATTAGATGAACTTTTTTCTGCTGCAGCAATCGAATGTTGGCGGTAGACAGGTGACGGTGGAAAACATTGACTGAAGAAAAGACACGTACCCGCCCACGCCGAAGTATTGGCGCGGTGCTGCTGGAGTTCCTGGGTTCGATGAACCTGGCGATTACCCTGTTGATGGTGGTGGCGGT
>SLDE01000113.1 GCA_007125455.1 Ectothiorhodospiraceae bacterium | reverse complement strand
GGTCAATACCAAGATGCTCAAGACTCAGGACGAAGTGTTGGGTACTTTGTTTGATGAAAAGGCTTGATGGATTCGGCCCCTTGCGTCATTGCCTGAGGGGGTCTTCGTTGCCCGTTGAGGCCATCGCCTGCAAGTTGGCCCCGGCCTAAAGCGCCTATTCGACCAGCCGCTTGAGGCCGTAGAGGCCGCACTTCTTGCCCGCCAGGCGCGAGGCCTCGATCAGGGCGATATCCAGGTTGTGCCCCATCACCAGCTGGGCGATCAGCCCGGCGTTAAAGACATCCCCCGCCCCCAGGGTGTCGACCACCATCTTCGGTGCAAAGGCCGGTTCATGCAGTTGCTCCCCTGTACGGCTGAGGGCGTAGGCCCCTTTGCTGCCCCAGGTGCAGGTCAGATCCGCGTTGAGTTGCTGCTTTTTCATTGCCGCGAGGAAGTGTTCCGCATCGTGCCAGCCCTGGCGCCGCACATAATCCTTGGAAAACATCAGCACATCCACCAGGGGGAACAATGATTCGATCCCCTCGCGCACTTTTTCCACCTCCAGCGAGCAGAGCAGGTTGGGCTGCTCGCGCCGTGCCCGCGCCAGCATCAGGCGGATCTGCTCGATGTTGCGTCCCTCAAAGTGCAGCCAGTCGAACAGGTTGAGGTCGATGCGGGCAAAATCGGCGGCGCTGTATTCTGGCAGATCACGGTAGTGGACGATGGTACGGCTGCCGTTGAGGCGGCTCAGGCTGATGTAGGAGGTGGGCACCTTGCCCTGGGCCACACTGTGCACCGCCGAGAGGTCGACGCCATGCTCTGTCAGATCCTCACGGATGATCGCGGCGTCGCGCTCATCGGCGAGGGTGCCGGCCCAGGCGCAATCGTGGCCCAGCTGGCTGAGTACCACCAGGGTGTTGGCCACATTGCCACCGCGATGCAGGTGCTGCGAACTGGCGCGCACTTCCTGATCTTCATGGGGATAGTTGTCGACCACGTTAACGATATCGAGGGTGGCGTTACCGACGCCAAGGATGCGTGCCATGGGGTTAACCTGTGTTGTTTTTTTGTTGCTGCGCCAGTGCCCAGTGTACATGCTCACGCACCAGCGGCGAAGGGTGGGCCGCCTGTTGTTGCAATGCGGCGATGACCGTTTCGCTACGGGGGGCGTTGCCCAGCGCCACGGCGATATTACGCAGCCAGCGCAGATGACCGATGCGGCGGATCGGTGAGCCCTCGGTGTGGCGCAGAAAGCATGTCTCGTCCCAGCCGAAGAGCGTTAGCAATTCGGCCTGATCCAGCCCGTGACGGGGTTGGAAGTCCGCCTCGCGGCTGTGTGCGCTGAAGCGGTTCCAGGGACAGACCAACTGGCAGTCGTCGCAGCCATAGATACGATTGCCCAGCAGGGGGCGCAGCGGCACGGGGATGGGGCCAGGGTGTTCGATGGTGAGGTAGGAGATGCAGCGTCGGGCGTCGACCACATAGGGGGCAACGATGGCCTGGGTGGGGCAGATGTCGATGCAGGCGTGGCAGCGTCCGCAGTGACTGGCCACCGGTTCGCTGGGGGGAAGCTGCAGGTCGGTGTAGATCTCGCCGAGAAAGAACCACGAGCCCTGGCGATCCAGCAGGTTGCTGTGCTTGCCCACCCAGCCCAGCCCGGCCTGGGCGGCCAAGGGCTTCTCCATCACCGGGGCACTGTCGGTAAAGACCCGGTAGCCGAATGGGCCGATGGCAGCGGCGATGCGCTGGGCCAAACGTTGCAGGCGCTTGCGCAGCAGCTTGTGGTAGTCCCGCCCCAGCGCGTAGCGCGAGACGTAAGCCCGTTTGGGATCGTTCAATACCTGCCAGGGCTCGGCCGCCTCGCCGGGAAGGTAGTCCAGTGCCACACTGATGATGCTCAGGGTGCCGGGCAGTAATTCCTGGGGACGATACCGCAGGCTACCGTGGCGGGCCATGTAGTCCATCTCGCCGTGATGGCCCTGCGCTAGCCAGTCTTGCAGGCGCTCGCCCGCCTGCTCCAGCGCAATATCGCTGATGCCGTGGCGGGAGAAGCCCAATTCATTACACCACTGCGCCAGCTCGGGCAGCAGCTTGTGGGGAGCAAATGGTTTGTCTCTGTCGTGCATGGGGTTATGATACTCCCCATGAGACCATTACCCCACGCCCTTTATCGCGCCGAACAGGTACGCGAGCTCGATCGCCTGGCCATCGACTACTACGGCATCCAGGGCATCGCGCTCATGAACGCCGCCGGCCAGGCCCTTTTCGACCAACTTCGCCAGCATTGGCCCGAGGTGCACAACATCGCCGTGGTCTGTGGCGGCGGCAATAATGCCGGTGATGGCTATGTGCTGGCCCGCCTGGCCCACCAGGCGGGGATCCGGGTCGAGCTTTACTATCTGCAGCCCGGTGAAACCTTGCAAGGGGATGCCCACCGCGCCTGGGCCGAGGCTGAGGATGCTGGGGTGTCGATGATCACCTTCGATGGTCAGCGTATCGATGCCCACGAACTGATCGTCGATGCCCTGCTGGGGACCGGCCTGCGCGGTCCGGTAAAAGGCTTGTACGGCGAGGCGGTGGAGGCGATTAACGCTGCTGGGGTGCCGGTACTGGCCGCCGATATCCCTTCGGGGATCAGCGCCGATACCGGCTGCGTGCTGGGAAGGGCGGTGCGGGCCACGGTGACGGTCACCTTCATCGGCCTCAAGCGTGGCCAGTTCAGTGCCGACGGGCCGGATTACTGCGGCGAACTGCACTTTCATGATCTGCATGTTTCCCCTTCGGTCTACGGTCATGTGCCGGCGGCGGTGGAACGCATCGACTACGCCAGCCAACGTGATCGCCTGGTGGCGCGGGCACGCAATGCTCACAAGGGTGATTTCGGCCATGTATTGGTGGTTGGGGGCGACAGTGGTATGGCCGGGGCGGTACGCCTGGCCGGTGAGGCGGCGCTGCGCTGCGGTGCCGGGCTGGTCAGCCTTGCCACCCGTGCCAGCCACGCCGCCTTTATCAGCGCCCAGCGCCCGGAGCTGATCTGCCACGGGGTAGAGGAGGTGGGGCAACTCAAGGCGCTGTTGCAGCAGGCGAGCGTGGTGGTGGCCGGGCCGGGCCTGGGGCAGGGCCCCTGGGGGCGGCAGATGCTGGCGGTGCTGTTGGAAAGCTCACTGCCGATGGTGCTTGATGCCGATGCACTCAATCTGTTGGCCGAGCAGCCTGACTATCACCACAACTGGGTACTCACCCCCCACCCCGGCGAAGCGGCACGCCTGCTGGGTTGTGCTAGCGCCGAGATCCAACAGGACCGCTTTGCCGCCATCGCCGCATTGGAGGCTAGCTATGGCGGGGTGGTGGTACTCAAGGGCTGTGGCACCCTGATCCTTGGCCCCCAGGGGCGCGAGGCACTTTGCAATCAAGGCAATCCCGGCATGGCCAGCGCCGGCATGGGCGATGTGCTCAGTGGCGTGATCGCTGCGTTACTGGCCCAGGGGATGGGGCTGGAGGCAGCGGCACGGCTGGGGGTGGTGTTGCATGCCCAGGCGGGGGATTGGGCCGCCGAACAGGGCGAGCGTGGCCTCCTCGCCAGCGATCTGTTTGCTCCCCTGCAGCGCCTAATGAATCCGCAAACCACGGGGAGCAGCCACTGTGGCAACCCATGACTGGAGCCTCTTTCTCGCCGATAGTGAGGCCACAGAGAGGTTTGGCGCGCGGCTTGGCGGTTGCTGTATGCCGGGCACGGTGATCCACCTGCATGGCGAGCTGGGGGCGGGCAAGAGCACCCTGGTGCGTGGTCTGTTGCAGGGGCTGGGTCATCCAGGGGCGGTAAAGAGCCCCACCTATACCCTGGTGGAGGGCTATGAGCTGGATGGCCAGCGCTACTACCACTTTGACCTCTATCGCCTGGGGGATCCCGAGGAACTGGAGTACCTTGGTATTCGCGACTATTTTGATGGCCAGGCGATCGCTCTGCTGGAGTGGCCGGAGCGCGGCATAGGGCTCCTACCCCCTGCGGATCTAGAGCTTTGGCTCGACTATCACGACCCGGGCCGTCGGCTGCGCCTTGCTGGTACGGGTGACCGAGCCGCCGCGATCGTTGAGTGTGTAAGTGGTTACTACTAAGTTTCCCCTCTTGTTTTCGTATTCCTCACCCTTCTAAGTCTCGATAGGACCGTGACCGCGCATGCGGTGACAGCGGTTTTGCTTGATTATTGCCTGAGCCTGTACCTATAATTGATCATAAGAAGTTGTTGTAAGTGTGTGATACTTATGTAAAACAGCTTTTTTCGTCCTTCGGGTAAGGAGGGGCCTATGCCCATCTTCAAAATACTGGTGAGTTTGATCCTGCTCAGTTACGGCGCGGTCAGTTGGGCGCAGGCCACGATCACCGGTGTGCGCATTGCCCCCGATGGTGACGCTACCCGTCTGGTCTTCGATGCCAGCAAAGATGTGCAACACCGCCTGTTCGTGTTGCAGAACCCGGATCGGGTGGTGATCGACATCAGTAACGCCCGACTCCAGGCCGATCTGAGCAAACTGAGCACCAGTGAGTCGGTGCTTAGCGGCGTGCGCAGCGCCCAGCAGGGGCAGAATAACCGCGACCTGCGCGTGGTACTGGATCTCAATCAGAGCGCCCAGCCACGCAGCTTCTCCCTGCGCCCAAATCAACAGTTCGGCCACCGCTTGGTGATCGATCTCAGCCACGAAAAGCTTGCCAGCACCGGCAATACACGCCCTTCTGCCAGCAAGACACCCACACCCACGCGCATCGCCCCGCCACGGGAGATCATCATCGCCATTGATGCCGGTCACGGTGGCCGGGATCCGGGGGCGATCGGCCCCAGTGGCACCCGCGAGAAGGATGTGGTGCTGGCCATCGCCCGACGCCTGCAGACCCTGGTGGATCGTGAGCCAGGCTTTAAGGCGGTGATGATCCGCGACGGGGATCACTTCATCAGTCTGCATGAGCGGGTCAACCGTGCCCGTCGTGCCAATGCGGACCTGATGATCTCCATCCACGCCGATGCCTTCCCGGACCGGCGCGCCCGTGGCCTGTCGGTCTACACCCTCTCCCAGGGCGGGGCCACCAGTGAGCAGGCGCGCCTGCTGGCGGAGCGGGAGAATGCCTCCGATCTGGTCGGCGGGGTCAAGCTGGATGACAAGGATGACATGCTCGCCTCGGTGCTGCTGGATCTCTCGCAGACCGCCAGCATCGAGGCCAGCACCGACGCCGCTGCCCGTGTGCTGGCGGGGTTGGAGCGGGTGGGACGGCTGCACAAACGTCAGGTGGAGCAGGCCGGTTTCCGGGTGTTGCGCGCCCCGGATATCCCCTCCATGCTGGTAGAGACCGGCTTTATCTCCAACCCGGATGAGGAGCGTAGTCTGCGTACCGCCGCCTATCAGCAACGCCTTGCCGAGGCGATGATCAGCGGGATCCGTAGCTACTTCCGTGACAGTCCGCCACCCGGCACCATCCTTGCCCAGCAGCGCCCCCGCCAGCACGTGACGGCGCGTGGTGATACCCTTTCCGGGATCGCCCGTCAGTACCAGGTGAGCATGGATCGGCTGCGCGAGGCCAACAACCTGCGAAACACCAATATCCGTGTTGGCCAGGTGTTGCAGATCCCCCGCGACGGCTGAGCGGCGAGCCCGCTCAGGCCCTTTAGGCTAGCCTGAATGCTGTAAAAAATGGCGCCAGCCGCGGTGTTGACTGATGTCCTCTGCCGTCGCGCGGACCCAGCCCTCGCAGATAAAGCCGCTTACCCACTCCCCCCCTGCCAGCTCTACCTTGCCCAGCCCCAGCGGGGCGGGGAGGGTGGCCAGCAGGCTGCCGATATGTCTTTCTGGTACGGCCCACACCTCCACCTCTATCGCTACCCCGTTTTCGGCCACCCGGATCAGCCCGGGCCGAAGTGGTGGCCCGCCTGGCAGGGCGTAGAGTCGATAGGCCGCGCTGGTGGTGGTGCGCTGGAGCAGGCGGGCCTGACGCTCCAGCAGTTGGTGATTCAGCGCCAGGCCGGAGAGGTGGGCACCACAGACCGCCAGTGGCAGGGTGTCGTCAGTTATCTCTTTTGGTAGCTCTATTGGGACAGGCTGTGTGTCGATGGACACGCTGCCGCTACCCAGCGTCATGCCCGTGGTGCGGTGCAGGGCATCGGCCAGCTGCAACAGGGCATCATCGTGGTTGGCGGGGGCGAACAGGGTGACGCCAAAGGGCAGACCATTGGCCTGGAGGCCAGCGGGCACCGCCACTGCCGAGAGGTCGAGCAGGTTCATGAAATTGGTGTAGTGGCCCAAGCGGCTGTTCAGGCCGAGTGGATCGGCCTCCACCTCGGCGATGGTATAGCAGTCCGCCGCGGTGGGGGTGATGATCGCGGCGACCTGCTGCCAACTGGCCTCGCTCTTGCGCCGCAGCGCCTGTAGCCGGTACTGGGCGGCGAAGGCATCGACGGCACTGGGTTGATCCCCCGCCGAGATGATCTGGCGGGTGATGGGGTGCAGCGCCTCGGGCTGGGAGTTCAGCAGTCCGGCGATGGCGTGGTAGCGCTCGGCCACCCAGGGGCCTTCGTAGAGCAGGCGCGCCGCCTGCAAAAAGGGCTCCAGGTCGATCTCTACCAGCACGGTCCCCAGTTCACGCAGATGTTGCAGGCTTTGTTCGAACAGGCGTTGTCCCTCGCCGTTGCCGAAAAACTCCCGCTGCTCCGGGCGTGGCACACCGATACACAGGCCGTCGAGTGACCAGGTCGGCCGGGGCTCGCGGTCGTGGCGGCTGTAGGGATCGTCGGCATCGTAATCATGGATTTGGTGCATCACCTGTTGCGCATCATGGGCACACAGGGCGAATACCGAAACGCAATCGAGACTGCGGCAGGCCGGTACCACCCCGCTGGTGCTGAGCAGGCCACGGGTGGGCTTGAGACCGATCAGATTGTTGAAGGCCGCTGGCACCCGACCGGAACCGGCGGTATCGGTGCCGAGGGCAAAGCTGACCTGGCCCAGGGCCGTGGCGGTGGCCGAACCCGCGCTGGAGCCGCCGGAGATGTATTGGGGGTCGAAGGCATTGCGCCCGGCCCCGTAGGGTGAGCGGACCCCTACCAGGCCGGTGGCAAACTGATCGAGATTGGTCTTGCCAATGGGGATCGCCCCCGCCTCCAGCAGGGCCTGCACCACGAAGGCGGAGCGTTCGGGGATGTAGCGATAGGCGGGACAGGCGGCGGTGGTCGGCACCCCGGCCAGGTCGATATTGTCCTTGATGGCGAACGGGGTGCCGTACAGCGGCAGGCTCTGCGGGGAGGTCTGGTCCAGTCGCGCGAGCCACGCTTCGACCTCCTCATCGCTCAACACGTGGATCCAGCCGTGGTGCCGGTCGGCGCGGGCGGCGGCCAGGCTGGCGCCGATCACGGTGCGCGGGTCAAGTTCGCCACTCAGATAGCCCTGACGCAGGGTGGTGAGGCTAAGGTCACGCATGTTGCTTCTCCTTTGCCTGGGATGGATGCTTGAGTACCAGCAGGTGCTGGCCCGGCGTGACCTGCTTGCCCTCGCTGCACAGCAGTTGTTCGATGGTGCCCGTCTGCTCGGCGGTGATGACGATCTCCATCTTCATCGACTCGATCACCAGCAGCGGTTGTCCGGCCTCCACGGTGTCACCAACGGCGACCAGGATCTGCCAGATATTGCCGTGCACATGGCTTTGCACCGCGAACTGATCCGCGCCCAGGGCCAGTGCGTCTTCGCTTTCGACGGCCAGCTCTTCCTCCGCCACATGCAATACCTGACCGGCGGCGGCCCAGCGCGCCCGCTCTGCCTCGAAGGCCGCCTGCTGGCGCGACTTGAAGGCCTGGATCCCGCTCCGGTTGTCCTCAAGAAAGCGTTTGTAATCACTGAGTGAAAACTGACTCTCTTCAATCTCGATATGGCAGCGTCCGCGCGGAAAGTCTTCGCGCATCGCCAGCAGTGCCTCCTCGCTGACCTCGTAAAAGCGGATCTGATCGAAAAAGCGCAGCAGCCAGGGGTGTTCGAACTCTGCTGTCTGGTGGTAGCGGCTCCACATCTGCAGGGTGCGCCCGACAAACTGATAGCCCCCCGGCCCCTCCATGCCGTAGATGCACATGTAGGAGCCGCCGATCCCCACCGCGTTTTCCGGGGTCCAGGTGCGCGCCGGGTTGTACTTGGTGGTGACCAGGCGGTGGCGCGGGTCGAGCGGGGTGGCCAGCGGCGCGGAGAGGTAGACATCCCCCAGCCCCATCACCAGATAGCTGGCCGCGTAGACGATCTCCTTGACCTGCTGCTCGCTCTCCAGGCCGTTGATGCGACGGATGAACTCGATATTGCTGGGGCACCAGGGGGCATCCTGGCGTACCGACTGCATGTATTTGTCGATGGCCAGGCGGGTCTGGCTGTCGTCCCAGGCCAGTGGCAGGTGCACGATGCGCGAGGGGATGGTGACCTCACTCAGGTCGCGCAACGCCGTTTCGGCCTGGCCCAGCCGCTCCAGCAGATTGCTCAGGGATAGCTGGCGTGGCTCATAGTGGATCTGCAGCGAGCGCACCCCCGGGGTCATCTCGATGATCCCCGGGATGGCCTGTTCGTGCAGCCACTCCAGCAGGGCCTGCACCCGAAAGCGCAGCTCCAGATCCAGCACCGCCTCGCCGTATTCCACCAGCAGATAGCGATCCCCGGCGGGGCGGTAGCAGACCCCCACCGGGTGTTCGGGCGGCAGGCGTCGGGCCAGTATGGCACTGTGCGGCGCGATGCCCTCGACCGTAGGCTGCGGCGCACACAGCGTGGCCACGGCCTGGTCCAGCTCATCGGCCAGGCGGCATGCGGTGTCGATGCTCACCGGCACAAAGCGGATGCTGTCGTCGGGACGCAGTTGGCCGAGTTTCCACAGGTCGGCGCTGATCACCGTGGCGGGGCAGACGAAGCCACCCAGGCTCGGCCCATCGGGGCCGAGGATCACCGGCATGTCACCGGTGAAGTCCACTGCGCCGATGGCGTAGGCGTTGTCGTGGATATTCGAGGGATGCAGCCCGGCCTCGCCACCGTCACGGCGCGCCCACTCGGGTTTGGGGCCGATCAGGCGCACCCCGGTGCGGCTGGAGTTGTAGTGCACCGCCCAATCGGTGGCGAAGAAGGTCTCGATGTCGGCGGGGGTGAAAAAGTCCGGCGCGCCGTGGGGGCCGTAGACCACAT
>SLDE01000033.1 GCA_007125455.1 Ectothiorhodospiraceae bacterium | reverse complement strand
TTGCACTGGGTGCCCAGCTCCATCGCGGTCTGCGCGAGGGGGCCTTGATCCTGGTGGGTACGCTGGCGCTGTACATGCTGCTCTCCCTGCTTAGCTATCACCCGGAAGATCCGGGCTGGTCCCATACCGGCCTGAACGACAAGGCCGCCAACTGGGGAGGGGCGACAGGGGCCTGGTTTGCCGATGTCTTCCTCTATATGTTCGGGCTGATGGCCTATCTCTTCCCCTTCATGGTCGCCTATGGGGCGTGGATGCTCTATCGTGATCGGGCCGACGAGGTGGAGGGCAACTATGCCCTGCACCTGGTGCTGCGCGGGCTGGGTTTTATCGCGACTATGATCGCCGGCTCGGCGCTGGCCTATATGCACTTCTATAACGGGATCACCATGCCGCTCAACAGCGGCGGGGTGCTGGGGGAGGTGATCGCTGGCGGCTTCGAAAAGGCCTTCAGCTTCCTCGGTGCCACGCTGTTCCTGCTGGCGCTGTTCTTTACCGGGATTACCCTGTTTACCGGCCTTTCGTGGATCGGGCTGATGGATGTCACCGGACGCCGCACCCTGGCCCTGTTCAGCTGGTTGCGTGGGCGCTGGTATACCCTGCAGGACAACCTGGCTGCCCGCAAGGTTCGCGCCGAGCGAGAGAAGGTCTTCGTCAGCGAAACCAAAAAGGCCGAGAAGCGCATCCCCCCCAGGATCGAGCCGGTGATCCACAAACCCCGTCAGCCCAGTGTGCGTGAAGAGAAGGAACGCCAGGTGCCCCTGTTCGAGCCGGATCTGGCCGGGACCCTGCCGTCGCTCTCCCTGCTGGACGATCCCGTGCCGCCCACCAACCCCATCTCCACGGAGTCGCTGGAAGCGATATCGCGCCTGGTGGAGATCAAGCTCAAAGACTTCGGCATCGAGGTGGTAGTGGAGGCCGTTCACCCCGGCCCGGTGATCACCCGTTTCGAGCTACAGCCGGCCCCTGGGATCAAGGTCAGCCAGATCGTCAATCTCTCCAAGGATCTGGCCCGCGCCCTCAGCACCTCCAGCGTGCGCGTGGTGGAGGTGATCCCCGGCAAGACCACCATCGGTCTGGAGCTGCCCAACGAGAACCGCGAGGTGGTCTACTTCTCCGAGACCCTGCGCTCGCGTGAATTCGAACATGCCAAATCCCCGCTCACCCTCGCCCTGGGTAAGGACATCGGCGGCGAGCCGATAGTCGCCGATTTGGCCAAGATGCCCCACCTGCTGGTGGCCGGTACCACCGGCTCAGGTAAGTCGGTCGCGGTCAACGCGATGATCCTCAGCATTCTCTACAATGCCACCGCCAAGGACGTGCGCTTCATCATGGTCGATCCCAAGATGCTGGAGCTGTCCATCTACGACGGCATCCCCCACCTGCTTGCCCCGGTGGTCACCGACATGAAGGACGCCGCCAACGCCCTGCGCTGGTGTGTGGCCGAGATGGAGCGCCGTTATAAACTGATGGCCGCGATGGGGGTGCGCAACATCGCCGGATACAACAAGAAGATCCGTGAAGCCATCAACGCCGGTGAACCAATCAAAGACCCCACCTGGATCCCGCTGGTGCCCGACGATCCCTCGTTGGAAGAGCAGCGCCCCGAGCTGGAACCGCTGCCCTTCATCGTGGTGGTGGTCGATGAGCTGGCCGATATGATGATGGTGGTGGGCAAGAAGGTAGAAGAGCTGATCGCCCGCCTGGCGCAAAAGGCCCGTGCCGCCGGGATCCACCTGATCCTCGCCACCCAGCGCCCCTCGGTGGACGTGCTCACCGGCTTGATCAAGGCCAACATCCCCACCCGCATCGCCTTCCAGGTCTCTTCACGCATCGACTCGCGTACCATCCTGGATCAAATGGGGGCCGAAGCCCTGCTGGGTCACGGTGACATGCTTTACCTGCCGCCCGGCCACGGCATGCCGGTGCGCGTGCACGGGGCCTTTGTCGACGATCACGAGGTCCACGCCGTGGTGGATGACCTGAAAAAACGTGGCAAGCCCGACTATCGCGACGAAATCATCAACGGCATGGAAGAGGCTACCGGCCCGCTCTTTCCTGGCGACACCGAAGGTAACGGCGGCGATAGCGAAAGCGATCCCCTCTACGACGAAGCGGTGCAGATTGTCCTCGATACCCGCCGCGCCTCGGTCTCCGGGATCCAGCGTCGCCTCAAGATCGGCTACAATCGCGCCGCCCGTATGGTCGAAGACATGGAAGCGGCCGGGGTGGTCAGCCCGTTGCAATCCAACGGCTCACGAGAGGTACTGGCTCCCGCGCCAGCGAAGGATTAGCTTTTGAACCATACCCCCCCGGCTTTGTCGTATTTGAAGCCAAGCGCATCATTCAGGCACGAACAGCCCCTCTCCCTCAGGAAGGCGACTGTCGGGAAACAGTCCAGGGCTGCGGTGAGGGGAGAAAAATACCCCACACATCACAACCATCGGCAAGGTATAGCGTAGAAATGAAAAAATTACTCTTAAGTATCTTCCTGCTCAGCAGTTCCTTCGCCATCCATGCCGGCGAAGGTCAGCAACGCCTGGAGAGCTTTCTTGATGAGCTTTCCACCATGGAAGCCACCTTCATGCAGACCCTGCACGACGCCCGTGGCGAACTGGTCGAGCGCAGCGATGGCAAGCTATGGATCTCACGCCCAGGGCGCTTCCGCCTGCATTACACCAATCCCTACGATCAGCTCTATGTGGCCGATGGTGAGCACATCTGGATGTACGATCGCGACCTGGAACAGGTTACCGTACGTCCACAAACCGAGGCCCTGGGCGGTGCTCCGGCACTGCTGATGACCGCCAGTGAGCCGCTGGCAGACAACTTCACCATCGAGGAGCTGGGTCAGCACGAAGGCTTCCATTGGCTGGAACTCAAACCCAAGGAGCGCGACAGCAACTTCGACTTCGTACGCCTGGCCATCGAGGATACCACCCTGCGTGCCATGGAGATGGTGGACGGCTTTGGCCAGACCACCCGCCTGTTGTTTGATGATCTGGCACGTAACACCCGCCTGCGCGAAGACACCTTCCACTTCACCCCGCCACCCGGGGTGGATGTGATTGGCGACTACTGAGAAACAGCTAGCATTCCCCATGACCGACGATCTCTTCGCCCAGCACCCCGCCGAGCAGGAAAAGACCCTGCGCCCGCTGGCCGATCGCATGCGCCCGCAAAACCTGGACGAGTTTGTCGGCCAGCAACACCTGCTTGCCCCTGGCAAGCCACTCCGTCAGGCGGTCGAGTCCGGCCAGTTGCACTCAATGATCTTCTGGGGCCCGCCGGGCACCGGCAAAACCACCTTGTCGCGCATGATCGCCGGCCACGCCGATGCCCGTTTTCTCACCCTCTCAGCCGTGCTCGCCGGGGTGAAGGAGATCCGCGCCGCCGTAGAGCAAGCCCGTCAGGCCCGCGCCATGGGGCAGGCCACCGTGCTGTTCGTCGACGAGGTACACCGCTTCAACAAAGCCCAGCAGGACGCCTTTCTGCCCCACATCGAAGACGGCACCTTCACCTTCATCGGCGCTACCACGGAAAATCCCTCCTTCGAGTTGAACAACGCACTGCTTTCCCGCGCCCGCGTCTATGTGCTGCAATCCCTGGATAGTGACGACATCGACGCGGTATTGCAGAGGGCCCTGCAGGATGAGCGCGGACTGGGAGGGCGTGACTTGCTGCTCGACGAGGCCCTGCGGCGACGTATTGCCCTGGTTGCCGATGGTGATGCCCGCCGCGCCCTAAACCTGTTAGAAGTCGCCGCCGACTTTGCCCACCAGGAGGCGGGTAGGGAGGTCATCGACGAAGAGGTGGTCAACGCCATCCTCTCCGATGGCCTGCGGCGCTTCGACAAGGGCGGGGAGGCCTTCTACGATCAAATCTCCGCGCTACACAAATCGGTACGCGGCTCCGATCCCGACGCCGCCCTATACTGGTTCGCCCGCATGATCGACGGCGGGGTCGATCCCCTCTACGTAGCCCGTCGCGTGGTACGCATGGCCTCCGAAGACATCGGCAACGCCGATCCCCGTGGCCTGCAACTGGCCCTCAATGCCTGGGACGTGCAAGAACGCCTGGGCAGCCCGGAAGGGGAGTTGGCCATCGCCCAGGCCATCACCTACCTTGCCTGCGCCGCCAAGAGCAACGCCGTCTACAAGGCCTGGAATGCCGTCATGGCCGACGTACGCAGCGGCCCCTCCCTGGAGGTCCCCATCCACCTGCGCAATGCCCCCACCAAACTAATGAAAGAGCTGGGCTACGGCCACGCATACCGCTACGCCCACGACGAACCGGAAGGCTACGCCGCCGCAGAGCACTACTTTCCCGAAGAAATGCCCGCCACCCGTTACTACCAGCCAGTGCCCCGTGGGTTAGAGCTCAAGATTGCCGAAAAGCTCGCCCATCTGCGCGAGCTGGATAAAAAGTTACGTGGATGAACAAGCGATATGCTGGATTGGTCAGTGAACAGTACCACTTTGAGACACATTGGTTAATAGAGGCCCGCGCGGACTCAACTCATCGGAATTTCAACAGCCTGCTAGGTATTACAGGTGCCAAGGGAGATAGTCATGGGCAAATGGTACGACAAAACAGACTATTTGTTGTCGCGGACATAGACTCCATTCCAGTCGGCTCCCAGGTTCTGTAGACGGCATTCCGCGATGCGCTCGCGGTAGAGCGTGTAGATGTGTGTCTGTGGTGCCTTTTCGGCCAAGGCTTGAAACAGGGCATCGGCCTGTTCCCATGCCTGTGCCCGGTAGAGGGCCAGTGCGCGGTGGTATTGGTCCAGCTCGTCGAGCAGGGTGGTGGTGGCCTCATCCCCACGGCAGATGGGCTGGTAGACGGTGATCGCCTGGTGCTTGCCCTTGACCTGGACCCGATCCAGCTCGCGGTAGACGAAGGCGTCTCCGGCCAATTCGCGGGTGCGCTCACCGATCACCAGGCCCACCCCGTAGTATTTGGTGGTGCCTTCCAGGCGGGAGGCGAGGTTGACCGCATCTCCCAGCACGGTATAGGAACGACGGTATTGCGAGCCCATGTCGCCCACATTCATCAGTCCGGAGTTGATCCCCACGCCGATATTTACTTCGGGCCAGCCCCGGGCAGCGAACTCCGGTTTAAGCCGCTCGGTTTCGGCGAGCATCGCCAGGGCGGTGTCGATGGCGGCGGCGGCGTGTTGTTCGTTGCTCACCGGTGCGCCCCAGAAGGCCATGATCATGTCGCCGACGTATTTGTCGATGGTGCCACGGTGTTCGAAGATCAACCTTGTCATGGGGGTGAAGTAGTGGTTGAGCAGCCGTTTGAGTTCGTTGGCCTCCAGCGACTCGGAGATGGTGGTAAAGCTGCGCACATCGGCAAACAGCACCGATAGCTCACGCGATTCCCCTTCAAAGCCGAAGCTACCGGGTGACTCGCTCATTTCGTCGACCAACTCGGGGGGAACGTACTGGCCAAACATCTCCTTGAGGTGGTGGCGGGTGAGGGATTCGAAGAAGTAGCCCCAGGTGAGATTGAATACGGTGAGCAAGGCTACGACCAGTAGTGGGCCTGCCAGGGCCAGGATCAGGCCGTGTTCTACCCAGAACCAGCCGCTAAGCACCACGACCAGGGTGCTGGCGGTGGCGCTGCTGAGCAGTAGCCAGGCGGGGCGCAGCCAGGGCAGTAGCAGCGCGAGCAACAGGCCGATAAACAGGGCGAGGGCGAAGTTGGCCCCCCGCGCCCAGGAGGGCTCATGTAAAAATTGCTGATCGAGCATCGCGGCGATCAGGTTGGCGTGTACCTCGACCCCCGGATAGATCTCACCTACCGGGGTGGCGCGCAGGTCGAACAGCCCCGGTGCGGTGGTGCCCACCAGCACGATGTTGCCCAGTAGCAGCTCCGGGTCGAACTCACCGGAGAGTAGCTGGTGGGCCGGGAGGTAGGGAAAGCTGCCGGTGGGGCCACGGAAGGGGATCAGCATATTGCCGTGGCTGTCGGTGGGGATGGTCAGGGAGCTGTCCAGCGTGATGCTTTCCAGCTCCGGTTTGCCGTCGATCAGGCCTGCCTGTAGTTCCACCTGTTCGAGAAAAAACAGCCGCCGCAGCATCTCCAGAGAGAGGGATGGGTAGAGTTGCTCCTGATACTTTGCCAGTAGCGGGGCGCGTCGCACGATCCCGTCAGGATCGGGTTGCAGGCTGAAAAAACCCGCCCCGGTGCTATGTGTCGTCAGCAGGGGCAGGGGGGCGCTATAACCGGCCATCGCAGGCAGAGCCTGAAGCGCCCAGGGGTTGTCGCTGCCCAGCGGAAGCGCCGCTGGTAGCTCACCGCTGCGGTGGGGCTGGTGGGGATTGAAGGTGTAGCCCAATACCACATCCCCTGCAGCCAGTTGCCTGGCCAGGGTGGCATCGGCGTCGAGCTGGCTGGTCAGTTGCTGCCACTTTGGCGGCAGGTCGATCCCTTCCTCTCCGAGCGCATCCATTACCGTCACCATGGGGTTGCGTTCGGGTTCGGCGAACAGGATATCAAAGCCCACCAGGATGGCACCGCTGGCCTGGAGTCTTGCCAGTAGCTCGGCTACGCGCGTACGGGACCAGGGCCAGCGCCCCTCCCGCAGCAGGGAGGCCTCGTCGATGTCGACGATGACGATGCGCGGATCAACGGGCTGATCCTTGGCGAGGTGGTAGCTTAGGCGCTGGTCGTAGGTGTGCCGTTCCAGCTGTTGGTAAAGGGTGTTGACCAGTGGCAGGTTGCCAAACTGGATCAGGAGCGCAAGCAGTAACACCCCTAGGCCGAACAGGCTCGCCAGTTGGCGTGAACGCCTGGGGGTGAGGCCCATGATGCTGCGATTAGTCCCGGTGCGGGACGCTGTGGATCACTTGGCGGTATTCAAAGTAGACGGTGTACTCGGGGTAGACCCAGCGTGTGATGGGAGGCTGACCTACGGCGCTCTTGATATGCTGGGGGGCGCCGTAGTAGGCCCGTACCTGATCCATATCCATGCCGCGTATCGGCATCTCGATGCCAGACTGCTCACTCCCGGCAGGCATGGACAGGGTATCTGCCATGTTCGGGGTACTGAGGCCCAGGGCTAGCAGGGCGAGGGTGGTGGCATACAGCTTATGCATGGTCCGGCTCCTTGGTGGTATGGGTATCAACGCGTTGAAATATACGCCAGAATGCCCCAATTAGTAAAACGGCTTGTGGCGTAGTTTGGGTGGGTTCACAGTTCGGCAATGCCCTGAGTATGGGGTATAATCCCAACCCCGTCAGCTTCGGCCTGCCATGGTGAAATGGCAATGGCGTCTTTTCCCCGTCGTATCGGGTGCCTCCATCTATCGACTGAGTATCCCCCACATGAGCAAGCCCACCGACATCTTTTCCTATCGCCAGTACTGGGCCGAACGTCTGTTGCCCGCACCGGTGCTGCCGATGTCCCGTGCGGAGATGGACCAACTCGGCTGGGATAGCTGTGATGTGATCCTGGTGACCGGCGATGCCTATGTGGACCACCCCAGCTTCGGTATGGCGGTGATCGGGCGGCTGTTGGAGGCGCAGGGCTTTCGGGTGGGGATCATCGCCCAGCCGGATTGGACCTCGGCGGCGGACTTTCAGCGCCTGGGCAAGCCCAATCTGTTCTTCGGTGTGACCGCCGGGAATATGGACTCGATGGTCAACCGCTATACCTCGGACCGCAAGATCCGTTCCGACGATGCCTATTCGCCCCACGGCCAGGGCGGACGGCGCCCGGATCGCTCGGTGGTGGTCTACTCCCAGCGCTGTCGCGAGGCCTATAAGGATGTGCCGGTGGTGCTGGGGGGGATCGAGGCCAGTCTGCGCCGCATGGCCCACTACGACTACTGGTCGGACAAGGTGCGCCGCTCGGTGCTGCTCGACTCCAAGGCGGATATCCTGCTCTATGGCAATGCCGAGCGGGCGCTGGTGGAGCTGACCCACGCCTTGGCGATGGGCAAGGCCATCAGCGAATTACGCCACTTGCGCGGCGCAGCCTTCGTACTCAAACAGACCCCCTCTGACTGGATCGAGCTGGATTCCACCGAACTGGATCAGCCCGCAGCGCCCCCCAGCCATCCCGATCCCTATGCCATGGGCACGGCCTGTGACAAGGCGGTGGTACACAGTATCCGTGAGGTGCCCCGTGACAGGCGTGACCGGGTGGTGGTGCGCTTGCCCAGCTACGAGACGGTGCGCGACGACCCGGTGATGTATGCCCATGCCTCCCGGGTGTTTCATATGGAGACCAATCCGGGCAATGCCCGCCCGTTGGTGCAGGCCCATGCCAATCGCCAGCTGTGGATCAACCCGCCGCCACTGCCGCTGAGCACCCGCGAGCTGGATCGGGTCTTCGAGCTGCCCTATACCCGCGTGCCTCATCCGGCCTACGGCGAGGCACGTATCCCGGCCTGGGAGATGATCCGTTTTTCGGTCAACATCATGCGTGGCTGTTTTGGCGGTTGTACCTTCTGCTCTATCACCGAGCATGAGGGGCGCATCATCCAGAACCGCTCCGAGGACTCGATCATCCACGAGATCGAGGCGATCCGCGATCGCACCCCCGGCTTTACCGGCAACATCTCCGATCTGGGCGGCCCCACCGCGAATATGTGGCGACTGCACTGCAAGGACGAAAAGATCGAATCGGCCTGCCGCAAGCTTAGCTGTGTCTACCCCGATATCTGCGACAATCTGCTTACCGACCAGCGCCCGCTGGTCAGGCTCTACCGTCGTGCCCGTGAGGTGTCGGGGGTGAAGCGGGTGTTTATCGCCTCCGGGTTACGTTATGACCTGGCGGTACGCAGCCCGGAGTACGTCAAGGAACTGGTCACCCACCACGTCGGCGGCTATCTCAAGATCGCCCCGGAGCATACCGAGGGCGCGCCACTGAGCCACATGATGAAGCCGGGCATGGGCAGCTACGATCGCTTCAAACAGATGTTTGAAAAGTTCTCCCGCGAGGCAGGCAAGGAGCAGTACCTGATCCCTTACTTCATCGCCGCCCACCCCGGCACCCGTGATGAGGACATGCTCAACCTGGCCCTGTGGCTCAAGGCGCACAACTTCCGCCTCGATCAAGTGCAGAACTTTCTGCCCTCGCCGATGGCCATTGCCAGCGCCATGTATTACAGCGAACACAACCCGCTCAAACGGGTCAGCCGCGAGGCCAACCGGGTCGAGGTACCCAAGGGGGAGCGCCGTCG
>SLDE01000110.1 GCA_007125455.1 Ectothiorhodospiraceae bacterium | reverse complement strand
TGGATAGCGGGGAACAGTAACTCAAGAAAATCAGGAAAGTAGTGCTCCAGCGCCTCTTTCCAGGGGCTATCGTGGTCGCTAACTGGCTGTTGATCGGGGTTGTGGTCGCGCTGTTCCATCGGCGAAGGGCTCGGTATCTTAAAAGCGTTATTTTAGCCCAGACGTATAGGCAAGGGGCAAGGGGCAAGGGGCAAGGGGCAAGGGCATCATACAAAACCGATGCAAGTCATTGGCTTTACTCGGCTTGTCTGTCGGTATGAGTAAAACAAGGCTCGACGGGCTTGGGGTTCGAAATGCCGCCGCGGATGGATCGATTTCGGGCCGGAGGGTCGACCTCCTGGTCGACTTTCACTTACCTCATCGAGCTGGAGCTCGACGCTCCGGCCCCCCCCCGGCTAAACCTCGAGCTCGGCGGACTGCAAAACTGGGACAGGCATGCCCAACGGCCCCCTGTGCCTGCCTCACCCATTCAGGCTAAAATGGTCATCTTTGTTCGAGACAAGCCGAGAGCATGATGAGCCAAGCGCCTCCCCGCGACACCCTGTTTGCCCAGCCCGAGCCGATGTTGGTGGACTTTCGCTTCGACGAACGGGTGGCGAGTGTCTTCCCCGACATGATCCGCCGCTCGGTGCCGGGCTATGGGGACATCATTGCCCTGCTCGGGCTGTTTGCCGAACAATATGCCCAGCCAAATAGCTGCATCTATGACCTGGGTTGTTCACTGGGGGCCGCCACCCTCTCGCTACGGCGGCGCATCCAGGTGCCCGGCTGCCGACTCATCGCGGTGGACAATGCCGAGGCGATGGTGGCGCGCTGCCGTGAACATATCGCCAACGATCTCTCCCCTACGCCGGTGGAGGTGGTCTGCGCCGACATCCGTGAGGTGGACATCAAACAGGCCTCGGTGGTGGTGCTCAACTTTACCCTGCAGTTTCTGCCCCCCGAGGAGCGTCTGGTACTATTGAAACGGATCCACGCCGGTCTGCTGCCCGGCGGGGTGTTAGTGCTGTCGGAGAAGCTGCGCTTTGCCGATGGGCAGAGCCAGGCATTCCAGGAGCGTCTACAACTGGCCTTCAAACGGGCCAATGGCTACTCGGAATTGGAGATCAGCCAGAAACGTGCCGCGCTGGAGAATGTGCTGCTGCCCGATACCCTGGAGCAGCACCGGGCACGGCTGATACAGGCAGGCTTTGTCCAGATTGAGCCTTGGTTTCAGGCCTTCAATTTCGCCTCCCTGGCGGCGGTTAAATGAATTTAGCCACAGAGAACACTGAGATCACCGAGGTATGCCAAGACTGCCTCTCTCATAATCTGTATTCTCCGTGCACTCTGTTATCTCTGTGTTGAAGATCTTTTATGAACCTGGATGAACTTGGCTACGATGCCCTCTGGCAATGGCTTGAGCAGTCCCCGCTGGCCTATTGGCTGGAGACGGTACCGTCGTTATGCGAGCAGCGTCTGCTGGGCCACGGTGATACCCCACGTTGGCTGGCGGCACTGGATGCCCTGCCGGAACTCACGCCGGATACGCTGGATCTGGCCGCTCCCTGCCTGGCCATCGGCTCGGCGACCCAGTTGGATCACGCGCAACGGGAGCAGTTGGCCGAGACCCTGATGGCCTTCCACCCCTGGCGCAAGGGGCCGTTCTGTCCCTACGGACTGCACCTGGACACTGAATGGCGCTCCGACTGGAAGTGGGCGCGCCTGCAGTCCCAAATCGATCTGCAGGACCGGCTGGTGCTGGATGTGGGCAGCGGCAACGGCTACTACGGCTGGCGTATGCTGGGCGCCGGGGCGAGGCGGGTGGTCGGCATCGACCCAACCGTCTCCTATGTGATGCAGTTTGCCGCGATGCAAAAGCTGATCGGCCCTCAGCCGATGCATGTCCTGCCCACCACGCTGGAGGCGCTGCCCCGGGGTCAAGGCGAGTTCGACACGGTGTTCTCCATGGGGGTGATCTACCACCGCAAGGATCACATGGAACACCTGCAACAACTCTGCGATTACCTGCGCCCTGGCGGTGAACTGATCTTGGAAGGGCTGGTGATCCCGCCCGGACATGGCGAGGCGATTCACCCTGCCAGCCAGGGCAACAGGCGTTACGCCAAAATGAAGAATGTACATACCGTGCCGAGTGTAGAAACCATGGCCAATTGGCTGGACAAAGCTGGCCTGGTGGGGATAGAGCTTATCGATCTGAGTGCGACCACCGTGCAAGAACAACGTCGCACCCCATGGATGCATTTTGAGTCGCTGTCCGACTATCTTGATCCACATGACCCAGGTCAAACCATCGAGGGTTATCCGGCCCCGCTAAGAGCAATGTACCGGGCGGCAAAACGCATACAACCCGGAGCATGATAACTCACTCGCACTATTGCCGTAATTTCGACCATCGTGCCGCAATTTCGGCGGCCATGGGCCGCCCTATAGAGCAGGCACGAAATCACCCATAGGGCGGGCCGTGCCCGCCGTGGGTAGGCGACACCCCGCATCGTTCAGGTGGGCGAGTAGATACCTTCGAGGTTAACTACAGGCGGTAGTTGGGCGCTTCCTTGGTGATCTGTACGTCATGCACATGAGACTCGGACAGACCCGAGTTGGTGATACGCACGAACTCCGGTGTGCTGCGCATCTCTTCGATGGTCTTGCAGCCGGTGTAGCCCATGGAGGAACGCAGCCCGCCAAGCAGCTGGTGGATCACTGGGTAGAGGGAGCCCTTGAAGGGTACGCGCCCCTCGATCCCTTCCGGCACCAGCTTGTCCGGCTCGTTACCCTCCTGGAAGTAGCGGTCGGAGGAGCCCTGGCTACCACCCATCGCGCCGAGCGAACCCATGCCACGGTAGGACTTGTAGGAGCGCCCCTGGAACAGCTCCACCTCACCCGGCGCCTCTTCGGTACCGGCAAACATCGAGCCCATCATCACGCTGGAGGCACCGGCCACGATGGCCTTGGCCATGTCGCCGGAGAAGCGGATCCCGCCGTCGGCAATCAAGGGGACGCCGGTGCCCTTCAGGGCCTCGGCGACATTGGATATAGCGGTGATCTGCGGTACGCCCACCCCGGCGACGATGCGGGTGGTGCAGATGGAACCGGGGCCGATCCCCACCTTCACCCCATCAGCACCGGCCTGCACCAGCGCCAGTGCGGCGGCGGCGGTGGCGATGTTACCGCCGATCACCTGCAGATCGGGGAAATTCTTCTTCGCCCAGCTGACCCGATCCAGCACCCCCTGGGAGTGGCCATGGGCGGTATCGACCACCACCACATCGACACCAGCGGCGACCAGCGCCGCGATGCGTTCATCGGTACCCATGCCGACACCGACCGCCGCACCGACCCGCAGGTGGCCCTGGTCGTCCTTACAGGCATTGGGTTTTTCGGTGGCCTTGTGGATGTCCTTGACGGTCATCAGGCCACGCAGACGAAACTCATCGTCCACCACCAGGATCTTCTCGATGCGATACTCATGCAGCAGGCCAAGGATGGTCTCCCGATCAGCCCCTTCCTTGACGGTAACCAGCTTCTCCTTGGGGGTCATGATGCTGGATACCGGCGCGTCGTAGCGGGTCTCGAAGCGCATGTCGCGGTTGGTGACGATCCCCACCAACTCACCACCGTCGACCACCGGCACACCGGAGATCCCCTGGGTGCGGGTCAGGGCCAGCACATCGCGGATGGTAGCGGTAGGTGAGATGGTGATCGGGTCCTTGATCACGCCGCTTTCGTACTTCTTGACCTTGCGCACCTCGGCGGCCTGCTGTTCGATGGTCATGTTCTTGTGCACGATGCCGATCCCGCCCTCCTGAGCCATGGCAATGGCCAGGCGGGCCTCGGTGACGGTATCCATGGCCGCCGATACCAGCGGTATGTTCAGGTCGATCTCACGGGTCAGGCGGCTACGCAGATCCACATCCTTGGGCAGGATATTGGAGTAGGCGGGCACCAGCAGTACGTCATCAAAGGTGAGGGCTTCCTGGACAATTCTCATGGTTACTTACCGTGTTTTGCTCATGGGTGATCGGGCGATTATACAGCCCGGAGCTACCCTGGGTAAACTACTGACCGGTGGATCGATCATACCGCTACCGCTTTATCCTCTCGGTGGTCGGTTACCAAGGTAGCTAACTCTGGTACACTCACGCGCCATGAATGACTCCCCTCCCCCCCGTGAGATCTATAGCGTATCGCGCCTGAACCGCGAGGTGCGTGCGACCCTGGAAGGCCACTTCCCGCTCTTGTGGCTGGAAGGCGAGCTATCCAACCTGGCACGCCCCCGCTCGGGCCATCTCTACTTCACCATCAAGGATGAGTTCGCCCAGGTGCGCGCGGCGATGTTCCGTATGAATGCCAGCCGCCTGCGCTTTGCCCCGCGCGAAGGGATGCAAGTACTGATGCGGGCACGGGTGGGCCTGTACGAGCAGCGTGGCGACTACCAGCTGATCATCGAACACATGGAAGAGGCTGGCGATGGAGCCCTGCGCCGCGCCTTTGAGGCGCTCAAGCAGCGCCTCGATGCCGAGGGCTTGTTCGCCACCGAACGCAAGCGCCCACTACCCGTCCTGGCACGGCAGATCGGGGTGGTCACCTCCCCCTCCGGGGCGGCTATTCACGACATCCTTACCGTGCTGCAACGGCGCTTTGCCGCCATCCCGGTAGTGATCTACCCGGTGCCAGTGCAGGGTGAAGGGGCGGCGGAGCAGATCGCCGAGGCAATCCGCCTGGCGGGGGAGCGTAACGAATGCGACGTGCTGATCGTCGGGCGTGGCGGCGGCTCACTGGAAGACCTGTGGGCCTTTAACGAAGAAGTGGTGGCACGGGCCATTGCCGCCTCGCCGCTGCCAGTGGTCAGCGCGGTGGGCCACGAGGTGGATGTGAGCATCGCCGATCTGGTGGCCGACGTGCGCGCCGCCACCCCTTCGGCGGCGGCGGAGCTGCTCAGCCCGGATGGGGACAAGTGGCGTATCCACCTACAGGCCACCAGCCAACGCATGGCACAGGCCATTCAACGCCAACTGCAACAACAGCGTAAACAGTTGCAGTGGCTGCGCCAGCGCCTGCCCGACCCGCGCCGCCAACGGCAACAGCAGGCCCAGCGGGTGGATGAGCTGGAGCAGCGCCTGGGCAAGGCCCTGCAACAACGGCTACACCACCAACAACAGCGACTGGCGATCGGCCATGCCCGCTTGCAAGGCCAAAGCCCACAGCAACGCCTCCAAGCCCAGCGATTGCGCCTGGAGGGCTTGCAGCAGCGCCTGCGGCAGGGGATACAACGCCAGTTGCAGCAGGCCCACCAGCGACTGGCCCCCTTGCAGAGCAGCCACCAGCCGCACAAACTGCGACAACGCATCGCCTTGCATCGGCAACAGCTTGTCGGCCTGGAGCAACGCCTACAGCGCAATATCCGCCAGCAGCTCATTCAGCGCCAGCACTACCTGGCAGCCCAGGCCCACGCACTGGAGACCGTCAGCCCCCTGGCCACCCTGGCGCGGGGCTACGCCATCGTGCAACACCAGGACAGTGGTGAGATACTGCGCGATGCAGCCCAGGCCCAGCCCGGTGAGCAAGTCGTGGCCCGCCTGCAACGGGGACGCCTTGGCTGCCGTATAGAGGAGATCTACCCTGATGATTAAACAGCTCAGCCCCCCCCTGATCCTGCTGCTATGGCTTGTCACCAGCACGGCCCTGGCCGGCAGCTTCCCGCGCCACAACCCGGTACCCGGTGGGGTGGCGGTGATCCCGCTGGGCAATGAGGCACAGCGGCCCGAGGTACGTTACAACGAGCGCCCGGTCGTGGTGACCCAGCGCGAAGGGGTATGGTTGGCGGTGGTGGGGATCCCGCTCAGCAGCGATCCAGGCCTGCAGCAACTGAAGGTAAGCAGCGCCGAGAACACCCAGCGCATCGCCTTCGAGGTCAACGACAAGGCGTATCCGCAGCAGCACATCACCCTCAGCAATCGCCGCCAGGTCAACCCCAACCCGGACGACCTCAAACGCATTCGTGGCGAGCAGGCCCGTGCCCGCGCCGCCTATGCACGCATCACCGAACAGGCACCGGAGCTGGACTTCATCCTGCCGGTAGAGGGGCGCGTCAGCGGGGTGTTCGGCTCACAGCGCTTCTTCAACGGCCAGCCACGTCGGCCCCACAGCGGGCTGGATATCGCTGCCCCCACCGGCACCCCGATCCGCGCCCCGGCCGGTGGCAAGGTGGTGGAGACTGGCGACTACTTTTTTAACGGCAACACCGTATTCATCGACCACGGCGAGGGACTGGTAAGCATGTACTGCCACATGGACAGCATTGCAGTGGAAAAAGGGCAGATCATCGGGCAGGGAGAGGTGCTCGGCACCGTCGGAGCCACCGGTCGAGTCACCGGTCCCCACCTGCACTGGAGCATCAGCCTCAACAACACCCTGGTAGACCCCGAGCTGTTCCTCACCGAACAGACCCTGGCACGGCTCAATGCCGCCAACAACTAACCATGATACCGCTGCAACATGAGCTGCCAAAGGGGCTGAGCAGGATTGAGGGCATCCCGGGAGGGCTTGCCTCACGCTGCGACATGCTCGATGAGATCACCCTGCTACAGGGTATGCCCTACGATGATCTGATGCTGATCAGTGAGCACCTGATCGCCTGTGCCGCCCCCAGCGGGGTGTATTTGTTGCGGGAGGGCGAGCAGGGAGAGACCATGTTTTTTCTTGTAGACGGCGAGCTGGCCATCAGGAAGGAGTGTGCCCAGGGAGAGGAGCGACTGCTGACCACAATCCGTACAGGCAAAACCGTGGGTGAGATGTCGCTCATCGACCAGTACCCACACTCTGCCAGCGTAATGACCAGCAGCCCGGTGCGACTATTGTTATTGACCCGTGCCGGGCTGGAATCCCTTCGTAAAGCACACCCGCGGGTCGCCTACGACCTGCTACAGGCGATCACACGCCTGCTTAGCTTCAGGCTGCGCCAGACCAGCGGCAAACTTATTGACCACATCTAGGAGAGTACACATGCGTCCCCTACCTGGCCGGTATGCCCCCATCCTGCTGGCGATGCTCACTGCGCTGATGATGTCCTTCATCATGTCCGGGGTGATCACCCTGCTCAACCTGGGGCTGGTAGAGGACTTCCTGCTACGCTGGATGGCCGCCTGGATGAGCGCCTTTGTGGTCGCCTTCCCGGCGATGATGGTAGTCGCCCCCATCGCCCGGCGCATCGTCACCCGGCTGACCGGGGCCGCTTGAACGACAGGATTTAACGCCGAGAGCGCAGAGAAATTTTCTATTCTGGAGAACTACCGTCATTTTTCTCCGTGTTCTCTGTGGACTCTGTGGGCTCTGTGTTGAAGGCCTTTTTCAAATCACCATCTTCTCTCTGCGATCTCAGCGAACTCTGCGTTGAAATCTTTTACCGCTTTTACCGCTTTTACCACAGAGGTCACAGAGCACACGGAGGGATTTCGCTGGCCTGAAGCACTACCGTCATTTTTTCTCTGTGTTCTCTGTGGGCTCTGTGTTGAAGGGCTTTTTCAAATCACCGCTCAGAAGACAAACCGCACCGAGAGCATCCAGGTGGCAGCCACCCCTGCGAGCAGAAAGCCGACCAGTGAGCCGATGGCATAACGACGGTAGCGCGCTGCCAGATCATCCTGGGGCAGGGTGGAAAGCAGGTAAGGACGACGTCCGTGTACGGGCTTGGCAAGGATGTGGGTCTCGGGGCCATTCTGGCGCTCGCGCACTTGTCGCTGCACCTCGACCTCGGCAGCACGACGAACCTGCTCCCACTCCTGCATGTTGATCTGGCCATCCCCGTCGGCATCGAAGCGCTCCAGCAGGCTGGCCTGGTCCTGTTTCCATTCATTAAGCAGTTGGCGCACCTCCTCGCGAATATCTGGATTATGGTGGCCGCCGCCCTCGGTGCGAAAACGCCCAAGGGCATAGAGGTGGTCGAGCTGTAGGATACGGTGCTCGGTAAAGCGATAGCGCCCACCGAGCAGGCTGCGCGTGGTCGGTGCCGGGGTGCCGTAGGGCCAATCGCGACTGCTGCCGTACCAGACGGATTTCACTGAAGGGGTCACCAGCGCCCCATCGGGATCGATGATGCACTGGCCAGTCTCGTCGCGCAGTAGAAATAGCGCCTTACTGTCGCCGGAACGGATGGTGTGCCAACGGTTGTTGCGCGAGCTGCGGCGCTGCTCCTCCACCTTGAAGCTGTACCAGGTGCAGGGGCTGCCGGTCAACTCGGAGTGGATCGGCTCCCCCGGCAATAGATCCGCACGGCCTTCCAGCTCCACATAGCCCTGGTGCGCAGAGCGGATCTTTGAGGTGGGGGTGTCCTGGATCAGGCGTGAGCGGTGCAGATAGCGAAAGGCGGCGACAAAGCCAACCACCGTCAGCACCAGCGCCATGCCAGCGAACATCCAGTATTCCATCGTGGGCATCTGCCGCACACCGGCGGCAAAATCCGTAAGGAAACTCATACTGCACCGTTACCGTTATTGTCGTGCGTGGTGGTGAGGCGGAAAGGAGATGAATCTATGGCCACCGAGGGCACGGAGCAGCAGGGTGTCGATGGCTAAGCTATGCCCTCGCCGCCCTGCTGGGCCATCGCTCAAGAGTTAAACAGTGCGCCCACGTTCACATCAGCCCGCTCTTCCTCGGAGAATTGCAGCAGTGGATGGGAGCCAAAGTTAAACAGCCGGGCAATCAGCACGTCGGGGAACTGTTCAATGCGGATATTGTTGATGTTAACGCTGGAGTTGTAGTACTCGCGCCGATCGGCAATGACGTTCTCCAGGCCACTGATACGCGATTGCAGGTGCTGAAAGTTTTCGTTGGCCTTGAGATCCGGATAGGCCTCGGCCAGGGCGAAGAGGTTGCCCAGCCCCAAACGCATTTGGGTCTCGGCACCGCCCAGTGCGGGAACATTCTGCTGCTCGCGGGCGGAGGCCACCGCCGAACGGGCCTTCATCACCCGCTCCAGGGTCTCCTGCTCGTACTTCATGTACTGCTTGCACACCTCCACCAACTTGGGCAACTCGTCGTGACGCTGTTTGAGCAGCACATCGATGTTGGACCAGGCCTTGGCGACATTGTGCTTGAGGCTGACCAGATTGTTATAAAGGATGATGGCATAGACCAACGCAGCCACCACTAACGCCAGGATGATGAACATCACCACTTCCATTTTTTATCCCCTTCCTGCTTAATGATTATTTTTTTGCAATATACCCCGTCGGCAAACGT
>SLDE01000070.1 GCA_007125455.1 Ectothiorhodospiraceae bacterium | reverse complement strand
GAAGACCGCCGATTGGGCGTACTGGATGTCGAGGTTTTCGATGGAAGGCACATTACCCACGCTGCCGCACAGTACCACGTAGCATTCGTTCTCTATCGCGCGGGCCTGGGCACAGTGGCGCACCCGCAGGTAGCCATTTTTGGTGTCGGTCCAGAACGGCACGAAGAGGATGTCCATGTCCTGGTCGGCGAGGATGCGGGCCAACTCAGGAAATTCCACGTCGTAGCAGATCAGGATCCCCACCCGCCCGGCGTCGGTCTCGAATACGCTCAGTTCATGCCCGCCTTCGATCACCCAGTCGCGCCGCTCCTGCGGGGTGACGTGCAGCTTGTATTGGCGCTCTTCGCTACCGTCGCGGCGAAACAGGTAGGAGACGTTGTACAGCCGGCCGTCGCTATCCTCTTCTACCATTGAGCCGCCGATGATGTTGATATTGTAGCTTACCGCCATGCGTGCCAGCTCCTGGCGAAAGCGCTCGGTAAAGCGGCTGAGATAGTGGATCGCGGCGATGTCGTTGCCCTGTTCCTTCAGCCCCATCAGCGGGGCGTTGAACAGCTCGGGAAAGACGGCAAAATCGCTTTGGTAGTCGGAGAGGGCGTCGACGAAGTATTCCACCTGGGTAAGCACCGCCTCGACCGAGTCGAACTCGCGCATCTGCCACTGCACTGCGCCGATGCGGGCGCTGGTGCGCTGGGTCTTGAGGAAGCGCTGGCTGGGCTCGTAGAGGATGTTGGTCCACTCCAGCAAGGTGGCGTAGCCGAGGGATTTTTTGTCCTCCGGCAGGTAGCGTCGCATCAGCCGTTTGACCTGGAAGTCGTTGGCAAGCTGGAAGGAGAGGATGGGGTCGTAGATCTCCTTGCGTGCCACCTGTTCGATGTATTCGGTGGGGGTGAGCTCGTCGGCATACTGGTGGTAGACCGGCATTCGTCCGCCAGCGAGGATGGCGCGCAGGTTCCTGTTGCGGCACAGCTCCTTGCGCGCCTCGTAAAGGCGGCGACCGAGGCGCTTGCCACGGTAGTCGGGATCGATCAGCACATCCAGGCCGTAGATGGCGTCACCATCGCTTTGGTGGTGGATGATCTCGCTCTGGCCGATGAGGTCGTCGTATTTGTGTGGATCGGAGAAGACCGAGTAGTCCACCAGCACACTGAGGGCCACACCGATGAGCTTGCCGTCATCTTCCAGGGCGATTTGCCCTTCATGAAAATCCTTGATCAGTCGGCTGATGGTCTTTTTACCCCAAGCGCCGCCAATGTCGTGGTAGATCCGATCCATCAGTTGTTTTAGCTGGGGATAGTCGGCCGCTTCCAGGTTACGCAGGTTAAGCTTGATCTCATCGTGTGACATGGTGGACTGTCCGGTAGCGAGTGGGAAGAGGCCGGGGATGCTCAGGCGCTCACATGGGGGTAGAGCAGACGGTCCATGTTGGAGAACAGCTCATCATCCTCGAAGGGCTTGGCGAGGAAGGCATTGGCCTTGATCTTTACGCTCCACAGTTCCTCGGAGGGCTGGGCATTGCCGCTCATGATGATCACCGGCACGTTGGCGATCTTGGGGTCGGGATCCTTGCGGATCTCGCGGGTGGCCTGAAAGCCATTCTGGATAGGCATCACCACATCCATCAGGATAAGCGCCGGCTTTTGTTTGCGCGTCACCTCGACCGCGCTGCCGCCGTCGTAGGCGGAGATGCATTGATAGCCCTGGCGGATCAACTGGCGGGTAAGTACCGCCTGGATGGTCTTGGAATCGTCGACGATCAGTATCGTTGTGCCTGGCTCCGGGATCACCCACTTGGATGAGATGGGTTGGGCCGTGCTTGGCCGGGCTTGCTGTTGTGCCTTAGGCTTATGCTCCTGGCGGCGCCCGAACAGCCGCCCCAAGCCGAATCGTGATATCACTATCTCTCTCCTTGCCCCGTACTCCGACGGTTGCCTCTGTGTTGTGTGTGCGTTTGAATTATATGCCCGCATGCTATGGCAGGGGGAGTCCCATGATCCCGCTTTCCGTGTGTACCCGTCAACCGTAACATACCCAGGTTGTGCAATAGGGCGTGTGAAATGGGCTTGTTCTAAGGTGGCGCGGGGGCTTTCGCTGTGTCAGTGTTAGCGCTACCCTTGGAGGATAGATTATGAGGAGACAAGGATGACGTTACGTACCACGCTGCGCCGCTGGCTGCCTGCGGCGGCCTGTGCCCTATCCATCGCCCTTACTGGCTCACTCGCTGCGGAGGAGGAGAAACCCTCTTCCCGTGAGCTGTTTGCCGCCGCCAAGCAGGCCCTGGAGCGGGGGCATGAGGATAGCTATCAGACCCTGTTAGCGGAACTGACGGATTATCCCCTGTTGCCCTACCTGCACTATTGGCAGATGCGCGAGCAACTGGATGCACAAAGCAACGAGTCGGTACAGGCCTTCATCGAGGCGCAGGCCGATACCCCGTTGGCCCAGCAGATGCGTTTTGCCTGGTTGCGTCATCTGGCCACCAAGGAGCGCTGGGAAGACTACCTGGCATTCTTCCGCCCAACCAACAGCGCCATGCACCGTTGTCATTACCACACCGCTCAGTGGCAGACCGGGCAACAGGACGAGGCCTGGGCAGGGGCCAGAGGGCTTTGGGCGGTGGGCCACTCCCAGCACAGCGCCTGTGACGGGCTGTTCACCGCCTGGGAGGCCGCCGAGCCGTTGGACGATGCCTTGCGTTGGCAGCGGATTGAGCTGGCGATGGCGCAGGGCAATGTGGCGCTGGCACGTTTTGTTGCCGAAGGACTGCCGGATAAAGAGGCCGACATCGCCAGGCGATGGGCCACCTTGCACGAGCATCCTGTGCGTGTGGCTGAGGATGGGTTGCTGCCGGTGGATGGCGAGCGCAGCCGCCCGATCGCCCTGCATGCCTTGAAGCGCCTGGCCGCCACCGAACCGGAACGGGCTACCGAGATCTGGTCCTCGGTGGCGCGCGACTATGGCCTGAGCACTGGTGAGCGTCACGAGGTGGCCCACGCCATCGCGCTGCGCTTTGCCCTGCGGCGGGATGAGCGCGCGCTGGAGTGGTTCGCGCCGCTGCCGGCCGAGAGCTTTAGCGAAAGCAGCCGGGGATGGGCGGTGCGTGCGGCCCTGCTTAGCAAGCGCTGGCCCGCAGTACGCGCCTGGATCGAAGAGATGCCCGCCGATGAACGTAACTCCGAGCGCTGGTCCTACTGGTTGGCACGGGCCCACGAGGCCACCGGCAAGGAGGGCGAGGCGGGGGCGATATACCGGCGACTCAGCGGCTCGCGCAGCTACTACGGCTTTCTCGCTGCTGACCGTATCGATGCCGAGTATAATCTGGCGCACCAAAGCCTGGAGGTCGAGCCGGCATTGATCGAGCAGGTATTGGCCCTGCCTGCCGTGGTACGTGCGGGCGAGCTATACCGGCTGGGTCTGCTACAGGAGGCGCGCAGTGAATGGAACCTCGCCCTGAGCGGGATGAATCGGGCACAGAGCCTGGCCGCCGGGGCCCTTGCCAGCGACTGGCAATGGCACGACCGCGCCCTGCTCACCCTGGCGAGGGTGGGCCATTTTGATGATCTGAATATCCGTTTCCCCCTTGCTCATGGTGAGGCCTTTGCCGCTGAGGCCAGCCAGCGCGAGCTGGATCCGGCCTGGGTTATCGCCGTGGCGCGCCAAGAGAGCGCCATGGACCCACTGGCCCGTTCACGGGTAGGGGCACTGGGCCTGATGCAACTGATGCCCGCCACGGGCCGAGAGCTGGCGCGGCAACTCCAGGTCGATCTGAGCGATCACCAGAGTCTGACCCAGCCCGAGCTGAATATCCGCTTTGGCAGCCACTACCTGCGCCAGATGCTGGACCGTTTTGAGCACCCCATCCTGGCCACCGCCGCCTATAACGCTGGCCCCCATCGTGTGGCGGAGTGGTATCCGGCGCAGGGTAGCCTGGATGCGGATATCTGGGTAGATACCATCCCCTTTCACGAAACCCGCAAGTACATCAGGCGGGTAATGGCCTATGCGGTGTTCTACGACCAGCGCCTGGAGCGTGCGCCCACCCGCCTGAGTGAGCGCATGCCGCCAGTGGTCTTGCCAGAGGCGTTGCGCATCGCGACGCAGGAAGACGACAAGGCGCGATAGTTAGGGGCAGTGGCAAGGGATTGTCACCGGACTCCCCCCATAATGCTTTGCCCTGGTGCGGTGGCTTGGCGGGGATATGGTATGATCGCCGTTTTATCCAATGGGAGACCCTCCATGGCCAAAGCCACCGCACGACACATCCTGGTAGACAGCGAAGAAGCCTGCCTGAAGCTCAAAGAAGAGATCGAAAACGGTGCCGATTTCGGCAGCGTTGCCAAGGCGAATTCCAAATGCCCCTCTTCCGCCCAGGGGGGCGATCTGGGCGAGTTCGGCCCCGGAATGATGGTGCCGGAGTTCGATAAAGTGGTCTTTTCTGCGCCGGTAAACACCGTGCAGGGGCCGGTCAAGACCCAGTTCGGCTACCACCTGCTGGAAGTGACCAGCCGTAACGACTGATACCCGAGGGGAGGGATTTTCCCCTTCAGCGGTTGTATCATGAGTGCCGCCCAGTCAGACTGGGCGGCATTTTTTGTTTTGCGCGACACGTTCTTTGTGCTCAGTCGTCGTTGTCTCAACACCCTGCACCGGGGCTACCCTCTGAGGCGGTGCGCGCTTATCCTTAACCGACGATTAAGTGATGCGATAAACCCACGACACGGAGTCGAATGATGCTAAACCCCCATGCCCTAACACGCCACCTCTCACCCTTGCTGTTTCTGCTGCTGGCCTCCTTCTTATTTGGATGCAGCCAGGAAACCGATACGCCAAGCAGTGTCGAACGTGCCTCAAAGCCACAGCACGAAGGGCCGCCACTGCGGGTGCTTACCCTGAGTCAGCTCAATGGGGAGGACTTTCTGCCTCGGCGTGGCCTGCCTGAGTCGGCGGAGCGGGAGTTGGTGCGCGGCTATGCCGAGCAGGCTGGGCGAGCTGTCGAGTGGGTCGGGGTCGATTCGGTGGAGGCGATCTTCGCCTCCCTGGAGCAGGGCAAGGGGGATATGGCGGCCGCCAACCTGACCATTACCCCGGCCCGCCTACAGCGGGTTTCGTTCAGCGCCCCGGTCACATTCGTGCGCGAGGTGATCGTGGGGCGCAAAGGCGATGCGCTGGCAAGCGTGCGCGAGCTGGCCGGGCGCACAGTGGTAGTCAACCAGGGCAGCAGCTTCGAGGAGACCCTGGAGCGTACCCGCAAGGAGCGCTTCCAGGAGCCCTTTCGCATCGAGGCGGTTGCCGGAACCGATCTGGAAGCACTGCTGGACAGGGTGGCCGAGGGAGAGGGCGAACTGACCGTGCTCGACAGCAACAGTGCAGAGGCACTCTTGCCCGCCTGGCCCGATCTCGAGATCGTGTTGGCATTGCCCAACGTGCAGCCGATTGGCTGGGCGGTACCGCAAGGGCAGCACGACTTTGTCACCAGCCTGAGCCGTTATCTCAGTGAACACCAACTACTAGGTGCCCGGGATGAGGACCACCGCGAGGATTTGGCTGGGATCAAGAAACGGGGGGTGCTGCGCGTGGCCACACGCAACAATGCCGCCAATTACTTCCTGCTGCGCGGCGAGTTGATGGGCTTTGAATACGAGCTGGTCAAGCGCTTTGCCGAGCGCCACGACCTGCGGGTGGCAATGGTGGTACCACCCAGCCACGAAGAGCTGCTCGACTGGGTGCGCCAGGGCCGGGCCGATCTGGCCGCCGCCTCGCTGACCATCACCGAGGAACGGGAGCAGGGCGGGCTGCGCTTCTCGCGCCCCTACCGCTATGTCTCCGAGGTGTTGGTCACCCGCGATGATGAGTCCGGCGTCAGTGCGCTGGAAGACCTGGCCGGGCGAAACATTGTCGCGCGGCGTAACAGCAGTTACTGGGAGACCCTGAGCGATCTGCAGCAGGCCCATGGCTTTCGCCTGGAGACTGCCCCAGAGACCCTGGAGACCGAGCAGATCATCGCGAATGTAGCCAGTGCTGATTACGACCTGACCGTAGCCGATAGCCACATCGTCGATATCGAACAAACCTACCGCGACGACATCCGAGCCGCCTTTACCCTCAGTGAATCCCGCCCCCACGGCTGGTTGATGCGCGCCGACAATCCGCAGTTGCTGGAGGCAGTGAACGCCTTTCATCAGGAGAAGTATCGCGGCCTGTTCTACAACATGACCCGCACCAAATACTTCGGTAACACCAAGCGCATCCATGAGCATGTGACCCAGCGGGTCGATCGCGGTGACGCTGCCCTCTCCCCCTACGACGAATTGGTACGCAAGCATGCCGCCCGTTACGGCATGGACTGGCGGCTGATCCTTTCGCAGATGTACCAGGAGAGCCGTTTTGACGCGCAGGCGGTCTCCTGGATGGGGGCTGAAGGGCTGATGCAGGTGTTGCCACGCACCGGCAAGGAACTGGGCTTTGATAACCTGCGCGATCCCGAGCAGGGGATCCACGCCGGGATCAAATACATGGACTGGCTAACGCGTCGCTTCGAGCCCGAGCTGGAGATGGCCGAGCGCATGTGGTTCACCCTCGCCGCCTACAACGCCGGGATCGGTCATGTGCGTGATGCCCGGCGGCTTGCCGATAAACAGGGCTGGGATCGCAACCGCTGGTTTGGCAACGTGGAGCGCGCGATGCTGCTGCTGGCCGAGCCAACATACCACCGCCAGGCCACCCACGGCTATGTGCGCGGCCAGGAGCCGGTTAACTACGTGCGTCATATTCGCGACCGCTACGAGGCCTATGCGCGTTTGACGGGGGGGAGGGAGTAGGGCTTTTACTTGCAACCGCCCCCTCACCCCAACCCCTCTCCCCCAGGGGAGAGGGGCTTTGGAGGGGGGGGAGATACGGGGTGTGGCGGCATTGAGCGCCGTAAACACCTCAGCCCTATCCATTCCACCATCGGTGCGGTTCGTGTGACTCACCGCACCCTACCTGCTGCCTTTGTAGGAGCGCCTCCGGCGCGATTAAAATCAATCGCGGCGAAGCCGCTCCCACGAGAAGATTGGGGCAAGTGGCAAGGCCGGCGCTTGTAGCTTGAATCTTCTAGCTTGTCACTGCCTTTGCTTGCCCCTTGTCACTGACTTCCTCCTTTTTCCTGCAGCAGTTGCATGAACTGCTGCATCTCTTCGCTGCCAAAGTGCAAGGTACGCTGCGGGAAGGGGATGGCGATATTTGCCTGCTCGAAGGCCAGTTTGAGGCGGCGGCGGAACTCACGCCCTACTTCCCACTGTTTGATCGGTTTAGTGCGCAGCCGCCCCTTGATCATTAGCGCTGAATCGGTGAAGTCATCGACACCGAAGATCTCCACGTCCTCTACCATCAGTGGCCCGTAGTGGCTGTCCTCGCGCAACTCACGCCCCACCTCACGCATTAGGGCCATCACCTGATCGGCATCCTCCCGATAGTCGACGCGGATATCGAAGACGTAGCCGGACCAGTCGCGGGTGAGGTTGGAGAGGGTGGTGATGGTGCCATTGGGAAAGACGTGCACAATCCCGGAGAGATCACGCAATACGATGGTGCGGAAGTTCACCCCCTCGACCAGTCCGCCGGTGCTGTTGATCAGCGCCACATCCCCCACCCGCACCTGGTTCTCCAGGATGATAAAGAAACCGGCGATGATGTCGCGCACCAGGTTTTGCGCGCCAAAGCCTAGCGCTAGCCCGGCGATCCCGGCACTGGCGAGGATCGGGGTGATCTCTACCCCCAACTCCTGCAGGATGATCAGGCTGGCAACGATCCATAACAGGATGATCACGGCCTGACGCAACAGGCGTACCAGGGTCTCGGCACGCTTGCGCGCCTCACTCGGCACCTCGCCCTGCTCCTTTCCCTTGTCCACCAGCGCTTTTTCTAGTCGCCCCAGCAGCCCTTTGATCCCCCAGGCAACAAGCCAGATCAGGGCAACCACCAGCAGAATGCGCATCCCACTGACGATGATCCCCTCCAGGCTGATCGAATCGCCAAACAGCTCCGCCCAGTTCATGAGCCCTCCCTACATTGGTCGCTAGCTACTTCATCCGTTAAGGGTAGCAGATAGTGTAGTGTCTCGAATAAAGGGTGCATGTCAGCGTGACGAGAAGCCGTTAGCTGCAAGCCGATGGCTTGGCGGGGAGGCTCCTTACTGGGGCTTGTCGCCCTGTTGCTCCCGGTCGGCCAGCTTGCGCCGCAGTTCATCTGGGGTGCGGGCGATCTTGGGGCGTAGTGGGCGGGTGGCGAAGTGGGCCTCGGCCAGGTCTTTGGCGACAAAGCGGGCCAGGGAGGCGGGCAGTTGGCTACCTTGGGTGACGCGGGGCATGGCTTGATCGGGTTTGACCAGTTTTTGAGTATCCTCTTCCATCAGATAGTGCAGCCCCATGGTGCGCATGACCTCCACCGGCAGGGCTTCATCCTCTTCGCTGCCGCTGCCGCTATCACTGTGCTGGGGTGCGGTGAAGCGGGGTGGGCTGCCGCTGGCGGGGCGTTGGCGGTCTTGTTCATCCCCGTCGAAGCGGCCGAACATCCCTCCGCTGGCGCGCTCTGCAGTCTGCCCGGCGTCGGCGGACGCGGGGAAGGGCGAGACGGGACTGTCTGTCGGTGTGGATGTGTCGCGGATCTCGGAGATGACCCGTCCCAGATAGGGCTTGGGGATCTCTCTCTCTAGCAGGTTGCACAGTACCACGGTGCGGATGCGTAGCTGGTCGTGGTCGTCGGTGACCAGTTGTAGCATGCCTGAGCCGCCGTGCAGGCGCTGGTTGAGCGCCTCCAGCGCCGCCAGGTAGCCCTGGGCCTCCTCGAAGGGGATCTTCAGGTGAGCTATATTCGGCGGGGCGGTTGCCTCCAGCCTTTCGTAGTGGATGATGATCTGCTTTTCCAGGTGACGCAGGTCGATGTCTACTTGGACGAGGTTCTCATCCATTGGGTGTCTCCAGCTAGGCGGTTGATGAATTTAGAAGTGCCCTTTAGTTTAGGCCAATATCGGGCGGGGGTATATCGTCTGCTTGGTTGGGCTGCAGCAGGGGCCGATGGTTCCCTGCCATCAGCGCACTAACAGGCTGTTGTTGTCTACTCATGCGGGGCGAGAGTGCGTTACAAAGCCCCTCCATGGGCTTTGCCCTGACGGGCCAGCCTGCGGCTGTTCCATTTTGCTACTACGGACATCCTGTCCTTCGTGCTTCGCACCCGCCTTCGGCGGTGACGTTTTGCTCCAGGCAAAACGTTCCCGGCAAAATGGTCGCCCGATTTT
>SLDE01000094.1 GCA_007125455.1 Ectothiorhodospiraceae bacterium | reverse complement strand
CGTCGAACTGGTCCCCTCCGAGCAGCGCGATGTGCGCAACGAAGAGTTCATCCGCGCCTGGCGCAGCCAAATCGACCCGGCCAGCGGGCTGGACGGGCTGATCATCGCCGCCCGCCAAGCCGGCCCACCGGGGCGCGACCTCAACGTCCGCCTCACCGGCAGCGACCCCGAAACCCTCAAGGCCGCCGCACTGGAACTCACCGCCAGCCTGCTCACCATCCCCGGCGTCACCGACGTAGAAGACGACATGCCCTTCGGGCGCGAGCAACTGATCTACCGCCTCACCCCAGTGGGCGAATCCCTCGGCTTCACCACCGAAAACCTCGCCGTCCAACTGCGCGCCGCCTTCGATGGTGCCCTGGCACAACTAGTACAAGACGGCAAAGACGAACTCGAAGTCCGGGTCATGCTGCCACGCGCCGAACGCGAACGGCTCGATATCTTCGACCGCATCGACGTACGCGCCCCCAACGGCCAGTTCGTACCACTATCCAGCGTTGCCTCCTGGGAATCACGTCGCGGCTTCGAAGCCCTTCGCCACGCCGACGGCCAACTCGCGGTAGAAGTCTCCGGCGAAATCGACACCGCCCAAACCACCGCCAACGCCATCATCACCGAGATCGCCCGCGACACCCTGCCCGAACTGTCCACCCGCTACGGAGTGCAATACAGCTTTGAAGGGCGCGCCGCCGACCAGCGCGAGACCTTCGCCGACATGCTCACCGGCCTGGTGATCGGCCTAGGCCTGATCTACCTCATCCTGGTCTGGTCCTTCGCCTCCTGGAGCTGGCCACTGGTCGTCATGGCCGCCATCCCCCTCGGGCTCACCGGCGCCATCATCGGCCACTGGCTCCAAGGGATAAACCTCACCATCCTCTCCCTGTTTGGCCTCTTCGCCCTCTCCGGGATCGTAGTGAACAACTCGATCATTCTGGTCAGTTTCTTCAAAGAACAGCGCAAAAAAGGCCTGGAAGTACGCGAGGCACTGATCGAAGCCGCCTGCGGCCGCCTGCGCGCAGTAATGCTCACCTCCCTCACCACCATTGGCGGCCTCACCCCACTGATGTTCGAAACCTCACTACAGGCCCAATTCCTCATCCCCATGGCCACCTCCATCACCTTCGGCCTCGCCTTCGCCACCGTACTCGTGCTGCTATTCATCCCCGTACTGCTCTCCCTAATCGAAAGCGCCAAGGCACGGATGTTGAGGTAAGTCAGGGACGAGGGACGGGATACGAGGGCAGGAGTGCCTGGTATCTCTAACACCGTCTCGATTTTCAGGGGGTACACCAGCCTTTGGAAAGTACGCAGTTGCCCCGCCTCGGTTTTTATCGCGGTGAATTCGCTCATTTGAATGTGGTAGACTTAAGCGCTTTCCCCGACCTGTGATGTGATCGTTTCGATGAGCACGCCTTCCCCCCAGCGCATACGCGAAATCCCTTACAACTACACCTCCTTTTCCGACCGGGAGATTGTGATCCGTTTCCTCGGTGAGGAGCAGTGGCAGCGACTGAATGTGCTGCGCGGTGAGCGTGTCACCGGGCGTTCGGCGCGGATGTTATTCGAGGTGCTGGGGGATATGTGGGTGATCGTGCGCAACCCCTTCATTCAGGATGACCTGCTCGATAACCCCAAGCGCTGGGAGTCGCTGGTGCATGCCTTGCACCACCGCCTGGATCAGATCGTCACCCGCGCCGCGGGCAATGCCGAGGCCTTGGCGCTGGCGGCGGCCTGTCGCGAGGCGGTGCGTCAGTTCGAAAACTGGTTGCCGGGGCTGCGTATTCGGCGCAACGAGGTGCAGCGCCGGCTGTGCAAGGTTACCCGCAAGGACAATATCCAGTTCGATGGCCTGGCGCGGGTGTCCCACGTCACCGACGCCTCCGACTGGCGTGTGGAGTACCCGTTGGTGGTCGTCACCCCCGATACGGAAGACGAGGTCGCGGCGGTGGTGCGCGAGTGCATCGGTTTGGGCTTGAGCATGATCCCCCGTGGTGGTGGCACCGGTTACACCGGCGGGGCGGTGCCGCTGGATGCCGAAGCGGTGGTGATCAACACCGAAAAGCTGCTGCATATCGGCAAGGTCGAGCCGCGTGCGCTACCCGGTGTGGAGCAGCCGGTGACTACCATCCCGGTGGGCGCCGGGGTGGTGACTCGCCGCGTCTCGGAACACGCCGCCGCCGCCGGGCATGTGTTTGCGGTCGATCCCACCTCCCAGGACGCCTCTTGCATCGGCGGCAATATCGCCATGAACGCCGGTGGTAAAAAGGCCGTGATGTGGGGCACCACCCTGGATAATCTCGCCTCCTGGAAGATGGTAATGCCCGACGGCCACTGGATGCTGGTGGAGCGGCTGGATCACAATCTGGGCAAGATCCACGAGGTGGAGCGCGCCCTTTTTCGCCTCAGCCGCTTTGGCAGCGATGGCAAGACCCTGCTGGGCGAGCCCGAAGAGCTTGCCATTCCCGGTGAACAGCTGCGCAAGATCGGCCTGGGCAAGGATGTCACCAACAAGTTTCTCGGTGGCCTGCCGGGAGTGCAAAAGGAGGGCTGTGACGGCATCATCACCTCGGCGGTGTTCGTATTGCATCGCATGCCCCAGTACACCCGCACCGTCTGCCTGGAATTCTTCGGTGCCGACCTGCGTCAATCGGTACCGGCCATCGTTGAGACCAAGGACTACCTGGATGCCCTGCCGGGGGTGATGCTCGCCGGTCTGGAACATCTCGACGACCGTTATATCAAGGCGGTGAGCTACAGCACCAAGGCGCCGCGCCCGGATCTGCCCAAGATGCTGTTGGTTGCCGATATTGTCGGTGACGACGAGAATGCCGTAGCCGAGGCCAGCTCCACCGTGGTGCGCATGGCCAACGCCCGTGGTGCAGAGGGCTTTATTGCCGTCAGCCCCGAGGCGCGTGCCCGCTTCTGGGCGGATCGCGCTCGCACGGCCGCTATCGCCGCGCACACCAACGCCTTCAAGATCAATGAGGATGTGGTGATCCCACTGGGCAAGCTGGCCGAGTACAGCGAGGGGATCGAGCGCATCAACATCGAGCAGTCGATCCGCAACAAGCTCAATACCCTCGATGCGGTGGCCGACTATCTGGCCGGTCCGCTGGGGGAGCGCCGCTACGATAGCGACTACGGCGAGAGCGCCGAGAATACCGCGATCCTCGCCGCCAAGGCCGAGGCCGCGCAGAACCACATCCAGGCGATCCGCTCCCGTTGGCAGGACTACCTGGATGGGCTGGATCGCCCCGCCAGTGAGTTTGCCGATGAGTTCCCTCCCGAGCTGCGTGCCGCGCTGCAAGCGGGCGAAACCCTGTTTACCCTGATGCAGCGCCAGGTATTGCGCATCTCCTATCGGCGCGAGGTGGAGCGTCCGCTCAAGGAGATCTACAGCGGGCGTGAACTGGCCGGGGTGCGCGAACGGCTCGATGCGATCCACGCCGAGCATCGTAGTCGCCGCCTGTTCGTCGCCACCCATATGCACGCTGGGGACGGCAACGTACACACCAACATCCCGGTACACTCCAACGACTACCAGATGCTGCACGAGGCCGAGCGGGTGGTGGAACGCATCATGGCATTGGCCGAGGGGCTGGGCGGGGTGATCTCCGGCGAGCACGGCATCGGCCTGACCAAGATGGCCTTCCTTGCCCCCGAGGTGGTCGAGGCCTTCACCCGCTACAAGGAACAGGTGGACCCCAAACAGCTGTTCAACCGTGGCAAGCTGTTGGCCGGTTCCGGGCTGGAAAACGCCTACACCCCCTCGTTGCGCCTGGTGCAGCAGGAGGCGCTGATCCTGGAGGCCAGCGAGCTGGGCGAGCTGAACGAGATGGTCAAGGACTGTCTGCGCTGCGGCAAGTGCAAGCCGGTCTGCACCACCCATGTGCCCCAGGCCAACCTGCTCTACTCGCCGCGCAACAAGATCCTCGCCACGGGGCTTATCATCGAGGCCTTCCTTTACGAAGAGCAAACCCGGCGCGGGATCTCGGTGCGCCACTTTGACGAGATGAACGACGTGGCCGACCATTGCACCATCTGCCACCGCTGCCTGAAGCCTTGCCCGGTGAATATCGATTTTGGCGATGTCTCGGTACGGATGCGCAACATCCTGCGCGCCCAGGGGCAAAAGCGTAAAAACATTGGCACCTGGGCCTCGATGGCCTTTTTGAACGTCACCGATCCGTCCACCATCAAGCTAATGCGCAAGGCGATGATCCAGTGGGGCTACGCCGGACAGCGCCTTGGCTACCGGGTGGGCAAATATTTCGGCCTGCTGGGCAGCAGCAAGAAGCGCCCTGCCGGGACCACCGGCAAGATGGCGGTGCAGGAGCAGGTGGTGCATTTCCTCAAGCGCCCGATGCCTGCAGGCCTTCCCAGCCAGACCACCCGCGCCCTGCTCGGGGTGGAAGACGACAAGGTGGTGCCGATCCTGCGTGATCCACAAAAGACCAGCGAAGAGAGCGAGGCGGTGTTCTACTTCCCCGGCTGCGGCTCCGAGCGCTTGTTCAGCCAGGTGGGGCTGGCCACCCTGGCGATGCTCCACCACGCCGGGGTACAGACCGTGCTGCCGCCCGGCTATCTGTGCTGTGGCTACCCGCAAAGCTCGGGTGGGGACGATGTAAAGGGCAAGCAGATCTCCACCGATAATCAGGTGCTGTTCCACCGTGTCGCCAATACATTGAACTATCTCGACATCAAAACGGTGATCGTCTCCTGCGGCACCTGTATGGACCAACTGCTTAAATACCGGTTCGAGGCGATCTTCCCCGGCTGTCGCCTGCTCGACATCCACGAATACCTGATGGAAAAGGGCATCACCAGCGAAGGGCTAGCGGGCCGCCAGTTCCTCTACCACGACCCCTGCCATAGCCCGATGAAGGTACACAACCCGCTCAAGGTCGCCAACGCCCTACTGGGACAGGAAGTCATGCTTTCCGATCGTTGCTGCGGCGAGGCCGGCACCTTTGCCATCGCCCGCCCGGATATCTCCACCCAGGTGAAATTCCGCAAGGAAGAAGAACTGCGCAAGGGGATCCACGCCCTGAGTGGTCAAGAGGAGAGCGACGGCAGTGTCGGCATCCTCACCTCCTGCCCTGCCTGCCACCAGGGGCTGTCCCGCTACCAGGAGGCCACCGGCATCGACAGCGACTACATCGTGGTAGAACTTGCCCGACGCAAGCTGGGCGAAGACTGGCAGCGTGCCTTTGTCGAGCAGGTGAAAAACGGCGGCATTGAGCGGGTGTTGTTGTAGGGTAGTGGTGAGGGGCAAGGGGCAAGGTCAGCGCTCCCACCTCGTCCCTCGCCTCTCGAACCCCGTACCTGATTTGTAGGGGGTAGCGCTTGAGGCTAGCTGCTTTTTACTTGCGACTTGTGACTTGCTGGTGAAGAGACGTCCCTGTCTCTTGAGAGGGGTTAGAAGGTCAAGGAGAGACCTATGCCGATGGCACCGGAGTCTTGGATATAGCGCACATCGCTACCGTCAGAACGCATGATCTTGATCTGTTCGGTCATGTCGATGCTGGTTGCGATGGTTTGCCCATCCCGTGATATAGCGATATTGCGGCCAAGGTTGTTACCGTGTTCACTCATGGAGAAGGTCTCCAACAACTGTGGCGAACTGTGGCCATCCACGTCGACGAGATAGTTTCTGTAAACCATGTCTGGCTCCTCGCCGGTTACTACGTCCTGCATGACGAGTGCGATTCGTTGTCCGTTGCCGCTCATGCTATAGGAGTACAGGTGCCCCTTGTCTTCCAGGCCGTTAAAGTAGAAGAGCTCTTGATCTTCTATGTCATACACAAACGGCATCCTGGTGTTGCTATCGTAGCTATCGTTGAAGCCATAGAAGGCGATCCGATGGCCATCCTCTGACAGCTCAATCGGACAGCGGCTTGCGGGGTCCCGATCGAGGCTGATGGCGTCAAGATCAGCAAACTCATCGAAGTCGATGAGGTAGGGAGCATTCCCGTTATCCACGACATGGATGCCATGGCCCGAGAGTACCACGACCCGCGAGCCATCGGCGCTGACCTGCGGGCAGATCATGTAGTGACTGCTTTCTTCGGCCAGGTTCTCGCTGATGCGCTCGGGCTGGGCATGACCAATGCTCCATGTGGCTAAGCCCTCACTGATGATATCACCAGCGGCCCCGGTGATATGTTCTGACTCTTCATGAATGGCATCAACAAAGACGATGGTCTGCCCGTCGCTGGTGATGGATGGCTCGAAGACCTTGCGAATATCATTATCGCTGTTTCGCTCGGGGACTTGATGCCGTTGCCCGGTCTCAATATTGTGGATATAGGCCTTGGCCGGCACACCAAGGTTCTCCAGGTCATCTTCGGTATAGGTGATGGCCTGGTTATTCGCACTGAGCGAAGGGGGGGTGTACACGGCATCGTTGTCCAGCTCCAGTACATAGCTGCTGCTGGGCATATCCCAGACTCTTATCCCGTGGTTAGCCCCGCCCATCATGCCAACGACCCCCCAGACGAGGCGTCCGGTGTAGTCACTGGTATCGGTGTTGCCAAAGGGCTCTTCATTAACCGGGTTGCTTGGGCTGTTACTACTGCTAGAGCCGCCGCCGCCACAGGCGCTGAGCAGCATCACGGTGGCACCAGCAATGAGAGTGGTGCGTAGGTGGGTGGGTAATTGCATTGGATGTTTCCTCCTGGCTTTAGTCCATGAAAGTTCGGCCGCACAATGCATGCTGAACATTTGCCAGGTAGAATCTAACTCATGGTTGAGGCTTTGGCTGTGACATTTGTAACTGAGCTAGTCGGAACAGAGCAGATCCTGTCGTGACCAGCGGGAAGGCAGGGGCAAGCTGAGAGTAACCAGCTGCAGGGGCACTGCTTGTAGCTTCCTGCTTGCCACTTACCGCCGCTGATTTACTAAGCTTTTCGCGATCGGCAGGCGAAAAAAAGCCCCGCTGATTGCTCAGCAGGGCTTTGATATATGGCGGAGCGGACGGGACTCGAACCCGCGACCCCCGGCGTGACAGGCCGGTATTCTAACCAACTGAACTACCGCTCCGTTTCCTGTGTCTTGCACAAGAGGGCGCTATTCTAACGGCTTTTTATTTCGCGTCAAGGGGAAATGTGCATTCCCTGCCTGCTATTTTCGCAAACAGATCGCTTCGAGCAGCTTGAGGGTCTTGTCGTCCAGTGGGTGGTCGCCGAAGCGCTCGCGCAGTTCGCGTTGGCGGGCCTCTTTGATCTTGCCGAGTTTCCATTCGCGGTGTTCGTTCATGATCCTTACCACCTCATCCGGGTCGTCGGTGATGGTCATGAGTTCGAAGTCCTCTTCGGAGATGGTGCCGTGGGGCAGCATGACATTGCGCATCCATTCGACCAGGCCTTCCCAGAATTCGCTGCCGTAGAGTACCAGCGGCAGGGGGTAGACCTTGTGGGTCTGCATTAGGGTGAGGGCTTCGAAGAATTCGTCCATGGTGCCGAAGCCGCCGGGCATGCAGACGTAGCCCATGGAGTATTTGACGAACATCACCTTGCGCGCAAAGAAGTAGCGGAAGTTGAGCGCTTTGTTTTGATAGGGGTTGGGGGCCTGCTCGAAGGGCAGTTCGATATTCAGGCCGATGGAGCTGACGTCGTGTTCACAAGCGCCCTTGTTGGCGGCCTCCATGATGCCGGGGCCGCCGCCGGAGATGATGGAGTAGCCATTATCGGCGAGTTTGCTGGCGATGGTCTCGGCAGCCTGGTAATAGGGATCTTCCGGGAGGGTGCGGGCTGAGCCGAAGAGGGTGATGGCGAAACGGGTGTCGGCCATTTGGTTGAAGCCTTCGGTGAACTCGCTGATGATGCGAAACATTCGCCAGGCGTCATCGCTCTTGAGATCTTCTATCATGTTGGGGGGTTCCTGGTTTGAATGTGCTTAGCACTCGCTGTAGTAGCGGTAGTGATTTTTGCCCTGGCGCTTGGCCTGGTACATGGCGTGGTCGGCATGGTGGATCAGCTCATGGGGGGTACGGGTGTCGTTGGGGTAGAGGCTGATCCCGACACTGGTGGTGATCTGCACCTGGTTTTCGCCAATGGTGTAGGGCTTGGCGACCTGTTCGATGATCTTTTCCGCGATCCCGGAGACGCTGTCGATGCTGTCGATCTCGGGCAGTACGATGGTGAACTCGTCGCCACCGAAGCGGGCCACGGTGTCGCTGGCCCGCAGGCTGTGTTTGAGGCGCTGGGCTACCAGGTGTAGCAGGCGATCTCCGGCGGCGTGGCCAAGGTTGTCGTTGACCGGTTTGAAGCCGTCCAGGTCGAGGAACATGACCGCGATCAGCCCCTGGTTGCGCTCGGCCTGGGTGATGGCGTAGTTGAGCCGCTCGTTGAACAGGATGCGGTTGGGCAGGCCGGTGAGTTGGTCGTAGTGGGCCAGGTGTTGTAGCCGCTCTTCGCTTTCTTTCTCTGAGGTGATGTCGGAGAAGATGGCGATATAGTGGCTCAGCTCGCCCTGTTCGTTGTTTACCGCCGCGATGGAAAGCCATTCCAGATACTCTTCACCGGACTTGCTGCGGTTCCAGATCTCGCCCTGCCACTGACCGTGCTCTTGCAGTTGCGACCACATGTGGCGGTAGAAGTTGTCCCCCTGCCTGCCCGACTGGAGCATGCGTGGGGTCTGGCCAATGGCCTCTTCGGGGCTGTAGCCGGTGATCTCGGTGAAGGCCTTGTTGACGCTGACGATGGTGGTATCGGGGGCGGCGATCACCACCCCTTCGTCGGCGTTCTCGAACACCTTGCCCATCAGGCGCGAAACCAGCTCACGGTTGCGGTTGAGCTCGCAGCGCAGCGTGTGCATGTGGCCGCGCAGGGTATCGGAGTATTCCAGCAGCTTGTCGTATTCGTCGCTGGTGATGGGCTCGGCACGCTGTGCCTTTTGCAACAGGGCGGAAGCCGCGCTGTGCATCGCCTCGTGCACCGGGCCGATGCGCCGAAAGCTCTCCAGCCCCTCCAGCGCGGTGTGGTCGATACCATGATACCAGCGCCCGAAGTGGCACAGGCGGTGCGGGGCATCGGCCAGATCGTTGCTGTCTGGCGGCAGGTTGCAGATCAGGGTGCGGTTGATCTGGTTGAGCCAGTGGGCGTGGTTGTTGATGGCGTGATCGACCTCGAGGGAGTACTGATCCACCTCGGAGAGCGACAGTTGCTGAAAAATATTAAGATCCATAGCTCTCGATTATAAACGCTTCCCACTCGTCTGTATCGCAAAGTTCGCTTTCCGGTATGGCAAAGTCACATACCTTGGGAACGCCTTTTGCGTGCCCGGCCAACAGGGGGTGCAAGTCTGGCAGTGCCTGGCCTTCGCCCAGGCGGCGGTAGGCGCAGCTCTCGG
>SLDE01000137.1 GCA_007125455.1 Ectothiorhodospiraceae bacterium | reverse complement strand
TGAGTTTGAGCAACGCCTTGCTATCAACATCTTTAGACATAGGAGGGTCTCGATGAGATTTCACTCTGCCAGGATTCGTGAATTGCATACGCGCTCACCGACAAGCACATATAGTGCATGGGTATCGCTTGCCTATCCCCAATAACTGCTGGCAGCCTTTGTTTGTAAATCACCGGCTTGCGACTCGATAATGCCTTGGTATTGGCGAGCCATAGCGGTGTTTACGGAGGGATTGTTGCACCATCAAGCCAATCGCTCTGTTCGGTAGCAAACATTGTGTCGGGTCTGGCGGCACCACTCGCCCCCCCTAACTGCCTGCCAAGGCGTGCTGTCGGCCTGGAGTCCGACACTCCGGCCCTGTTACCCGCGCCATCGTGGTTCTAGAAATGGCCGAGCGCTTACGCCACGACATCCAGGGCGTATGGTGTATGGGTTTTCCGCACCGCCGACCTTCCTTCATTATGTTGCGTATAATGGTGCGCAAACCCAACGTTGGAGTACACGATGACGCATGATGTGCTGATCTTTGAAGTGAGTGAAAAGAACTTCGCCACCCTGGTGCTGGAAAATTCACACAAAGTCCCGGTGCTGGCTGTTTTTCTTAATATCTCTTCCGGGCCATGTGCGGCATTGGAGGCGATCTTTAGCAAATTGGCCAAGGAGTTTGCCGGTCAATTCATCCTTGCGAAGGTCGATGTGGCGGAGCAGGCGGCACTGCGCCAGCAGTATCATATCGACCAGGTGCCTACCACGCTGGTGTTCCAGGATGGCAAGACCAGCCGTGTTGAGCTTGGGCAGTTGCAGGAGGATGAGGCGCGTAAACTGCTGGATGAACTGGGGGTGTATCACCCTTCGGATCGGATGCGTGAGCAGGCGCGCGAGAAGCACCTTGGCGGTGATACCCAGGGGGCGATCCTGTTGCTCACCGAGGCGATCAAACAGGATCCGGGCAACCTGCGTATTGCGCTGGATATGGTGCAGGTCTTTATCGATATAGGTGATCTGGATAGTGCCCAGTCACTCTTCAGCCGCTTGCCCGAGGCGGTACAACAGGGTGAGGTGGGGATGTCGCTAAAGGGGCAGATGACCGTGGCCGCTTTCGCCGCCAAGACAGAGGGCCTGGCGGTATTGCAGCGGCGGGTTGAGGAGGATGAGGGCGATCATCAGGCGCGTTTTGACTTGGCTGTCTGTTTGCTGGCCCAGCATGATTCGCAGAAGGCGATGGATCAGTTGTTGACGATCATCGCCAAAGAGCCCGGCTTTAAGGAAGGGGCCGCACGTGAACTGCTGGTTGGCGTGATTAATACCCTTAAACCCAACAACCCAGAATTGGCGGGCGACTACCAGCGTCAACTCGGTTCGCTGTTGGCCAGTTAAAGGCTGAGGGCGATCCCGTGGGCTCCGCTGGCGTTTAGTGTATCGCCCGCACCCGAAAGCGGCGGCCCTTGATCTTCCCCTCGGACAGCACCTGTAGTGCCTTTTTGCGCACATTGCGATCGATGGCCACATAGGCGAGGTGGTCGAAGATATCGATCTTGCCCACTTGCTCCTTGGTGATGGCCTCGGCGGCGGTGAGTGCGCCGAGGATGTCGCCGGGGCGTACCTTTTCCTTGCGCCCGCCGTCGATGCAGAGGGTGACCATCGGCGGGGTGAGGCGAAAGCCCTCGGGCAGGTTGAGGTCGCGCAGCTCCTCCAGGGTGATGGTGCTGCCCAGGTATTCCTCGATGGCGTTGACGCGGTAGGCCTCGGAGGCGATAAACAGGCTGAAGGCCTGCCCCTTGTGACCGGCCCGTCCGGTGCGCCCGATACGGTGGATGTAGATCTCGGGGTCGCGTGGCAACTCGAAGTTGATCACGGCCTCCAGTTCCTTGATATCGAGGCCTCGGGAGGCGACATCGGTGGCCACCAACACCGGTACGCTGCGATTAGCGAAGCGTACCAGCACCCGATCGCGTTCCTTTTGCTCCAGATCGCCGTGCAGGGCGAGGGCCTGAATCCCGCGCTGTTGTAGCTCGTCGGTGACCTCCTGGCATTGTTGTTTGGTGTGGCAGAAGACCACCGTGGAGACTGGCTTGTGCTTGCCCAGCAGCGCGGCCAGGGTCTTGGTGCGTTGTCCCTTTTCCACTTCATAGAAGTGTTGGCTGATCTGCCGTTCGCTGTGCTGTGCCTCCACCGAGACCTCCACCGGATCGCGCTGAAAGGCGCTGCTCAGTTGACGAATGGTGTCGGGATAGGTGGCAGAAAACAGCAGGGTTTGGCGCTGTGGCGGGGTGGCGGAGAGGATCGCGGCGATGTCGTCGTAAAAGCCCATGTCGAGCATCCGGTCGGCCTCGTCGAGCACCGCCGCTTTGACATGCCCCAGGCTTAACGTGCCCTTTTGCAGGTGTTTGAGGATACGCCCCGGTGTGCCGACCACGATGTGTGCGCCGTGCTCCAGGGAGCCGACCTGTGGCCCAAAGGGGGCACCACCGCAGAGGGTGACGATCTTGGTGTTGGCGTTGGCGCGTGCCAGACGGCGCAGCTCCTTGGCCACCTGATCGGCCAGCTCCCGTGTGGGGCAGAGTACCAGCCCCTGTACGGCAAAATGTCGCTGATTGATCCCCTCGACCAGTCCCAGTCCAAAGGCTACGGTCTTGCCGCTGCCGGTCTTGGCCTTGGCGATGAGATCCCGTCCGGCCAGCAGATGGGGCAGGCCCTCGGCCTGGATCGCTGTCATCTGCAGATAACCGAGTGATTCGAGGTTGGCCAGGATCGCCGGGGCGAGCGGCAGGGTGGAGAAGTTGCTGGGCATGGGGTGGCTCTTCGTGCTGGGGTGGGGGCCGTGGCTTCGGCAAGCCGCTTATAATAACAGTAATCGTCGGGCAGGTTGTCTGTATCTGTGCGAATTCGGCTAGAATGCCCCCCCCAGCCCGCCAAGAGACCCCCGCCAATGACCCCCTGGAACCTGATCGACAGTAGCGAAATCCCCAAAGCGGGTGGTGAACTGCGCCTCTATCAACGTGGGGGGGAGTATTCGATCATGATCGTCGGCGGCGGTGAGCTGATGAATACCCGCATGCACGGCTCGGAGGATGCCCTGGCCGAGCTGGGCTGTCGCCATCTCGCGGCGGCGGCTCAGCCTCGGGTGCTGGTCGGCGGGCTGGGCATGGGTTTTACCCTGGCGGCGGCATTGCAACAACTGGGACCACTGGCCGAGGTGGAGGTTGCCGAGCTGGTGCCAGCGGTGCTGCAGTGGAATCGTGATCACCTGGGGGCCTTTGCCGGGCATCCGCTGGACGACTCGCGCAGTACGGTTGTACTCGGCGATGTGGCGACGCTGATCCGCAAGGGGCGTGGCCGCTATGATGCGATCCTGCTCGACGTGGACAACGGCCCCGAGGGCTTGACCCACCGCGAGAATGACCAGCTCTATACCGCCAAGGGCCTGCTGGCCGCCTACGAAGCGCTGCGCGCCAACGGGGTGCTGGCGGTCTGGTCTGCCGGACCTGACCACGGCTTCAGCGAGCGACTGCGACAGGTCGGCTTTCAGGTGGACGAACACCGGGTGCGGGCCCACCACGGTGGCAAGGGGGCCCGCCATACCATCTGGCTGGCACAGCGCAACTAGCGAAAAAGGCGCGATTCCGGGGGCGAGTAAATGCTATGCTTCTTATATATGACCCTCTCGGAGACCCCTGGCGGATATGAGCGTTCCCACAAAAGAGCAAGACGAAGCACCCAGCGAGCCGGGCGGAGTCGATCCCTCCTGCGACCAGCTTCTGCACAACGAGCGCGAATGGAACGCCGCCTTCGATGCCGTGATCGATCCGATCTTTATCCACGATGATCAGTTTCGGGTTATCCGCGCCAACCAGGCCTATGCAACACGGGCCGGGCTGGGGTGGGATGCGATCATCGGTCGCCCTTATTGGGAGGTCTTCCCCCTGCGGGAGGGGCCGCTGTCGGGCTGTAGCGCGACGACGGAGTCATCCACCGACCCGGAGCCGGAGTTCACCCTCCCGGACGGCAGCACCTACCGCTCACGGGCCTATGTGGTCACCGACTCGGCGGGGGACTACCGCTTCACGGTCCACCTGTTGGAAGACCTTACCGAGGTGCGCGGCGCGCAGCAGGAGCTGGCTGCACAGGAGCGCAGGTTTCGCCTGATCTTCGATAATGCCCGGGACGGTATCGCCCTCGCCGACATAGCCAGTCAGCGCTTTCTCATCGCCAACCCGGCCTTTTGTATCATGCTCGGCTATCGGCCCGCTGAGATCGCGAACCTGGTCGTCACCGATATCCACCCCGCCGCAGCCCTGGATTATATACAGCAACAGTTTGCGCGGCAGGTCAACGGCAAGCGAAGCCTGCCCATCGATGTCCCGATGCTGCGCCGGGATGGCAGCATCTTCCCGGCGGAGGTCAGCACCACGCCGGTGACACTGGATGGCCAGCAAAGCCTGCTGGTGATCTGTCGTGACGTTAGCGAGCGCCAAACGGCAGAATCCACCCTCGCCCGTGCCCACCGTGCCCTGCTCACCCTGAGCCGCAGCGGTGAGGTGCTGATCAATGCCCAGGATGAGCAAGGACTGCTGGAGGCGGTCTGCCGTACCGCGGTCGATGAGGGCGGTTATCGTCTGGCGTGGATCGGTTATGCCGACGTGGGCGAGGACAGCCCGGTGCGGCCTGTGGCCCGCGCCGGCCACGACGCCGGCTACGTCGATGCGGTGCGTGCGAGCTGGTCCGAACAAAACCCCCATGGCCAGGGGCCGACGGGGCGCGCCATCCGTGAGCGCCAGCCTGTCATCGTTCGCAACATCGCCAGCGATCCCACGTTTACCCCCTGGCGTGAGGCCGCCATGTCCCGTGGCTATGGCTCCATGGCGGTCTTCCCCCTGCGGCACGACCAAACGGTGCTCGGGGTGTTGTGTATCTACGCCGTTGCACCAAACGCCTTCGACCAGGCCGAGATCAAACTGCTCACCGAACTGGCCGACGACCTGGCCTACGGGATCCGTGCCTTGCGTACCGGCGAGGCCCACGAGCTGGGCGTACAGCGTCACCAGGAACTCCTATACGCCACCATCCGCGCCATCGCCCTGACGGTGGAGAAGCGCGACCCCTATACCGCTGGCCACCAGGAGCAGGTCGCCCAACTGGCCACCGCCATTGCCCGCGAACTGGGTCTGGAGGAGGCGCGCGTCGAGGGGATCCGCCTGGGCGCGCTGTTGCACGACATCGGCAAGGTCTATATCCCGGCGGAGATCCTGACCCGCCCCGGCAAGATCAGCGACATCGAGTTCGAGCTGATCAAGACCCACCCCGAAGTGGGCCGTGAGATCGTCGCCGATATCCCCTTCCCCTGGCCGGTGGCGGACATGATCCACCAGCACCATGAGCGCCTCGACGGCAGCGGCTATCCGCAAGGGCTCAAGGGCGAAGCGATCATCCTGGAGGCCCGGATCCTGGCCGTGGCCGATGTGGTCGAGGCGGTCGCCTCTCATCGCCCCTATCGAGCCGCGCTGGGGATGGATCACGGGTTAGAGGTGCTCGAGGCCGGACGCGGTACCCTGTTCGATCCGCTGGTGGTGGATGCCTGCCTGCACCTGTGTCGCGAAGGGGGCTTTACCTTCACCAGGAAAGAGGACTAATCAGGCCTGTCGGCATGGCACTGGAGGCGATTGTTGGTATCCCTGCTGCGCCGAATCAGTTCATCGTTGGCAAAGTCGAGGGGGGATTTTGCCAGCCTGTCGTAGAGCAACACATTGACCGTGGCGGCAAGATTCAGGCAACTGGTGGTGGGTATATACACGACGGCATCGGCTTTATCGATGAGCGTTTGCGCCAGCGTGCCATCCTCCGGGCCGAAGAGGTAGCAGGCCTGCTCCGGGTGCGTGAACTCTGGCAAGGGCGTGGCACCTTCGGCCAGTTCAACAGCGACGATCTTCATACCCTCCGCTACGCCATCGAGCAGGGAGGCGACATGCTGGAGTGGAATGTTGTCGGTGTGGTTCTTGGTGTCGGTGGCGAAGCGGGCGGCCTGCTGGTAGCGCTCACCCGTGTAAAACACGGCATCGACACCAAAACAACCGGCGGCGCGCATGATGGCACCGACATTGCTAGGGCTTTTGGGGTTGCTTAAACCAAGATGTATCACGCGATTGATTCCTGTGGTTTTGCGTTATAGTAAGTTTTCGGGATCAGGCTAACAACCGGCAGCGCAGTTTTAGCGATACTGGCTTACGCAACTTGCGAACTTGGGTATACTCCCCTTTCAACAAGCCCTGGTGACACAATGAAACTACTGGTAAGAAACCTCTCCCGCAAAACCACTGAGGCGCAATTGCGCGAACTGTTTGAGGCCTACGGGCGTGTGCAGACATGCACCCTGGTGATGGATGCCAAGACCGGCGGCTCCAAGGGCTTTGGCTTTGTGGAAATGCCCAAGCCGGGAGAGGCCAAGGCGGCGATGAAGAATCTCAACGGCAAGGAGCTGCAGGGGCAGTTGGTTCGGGTCAAAAAGGCCGAGCCTGCACCCGACAAGGGCGGGGCCGTACGTGGCTGAACAACGCCAACAGGACCCGCTGCACGGGATCACCCTGGAGATGATCCTCAACCAGCTGGTTGCCACTTATGGCTGGGAAGAGCTGGGGCGGCGTATCAACATCAAGTGCTTTACCAACGATCCGAGCATCTCATCCAGCCTGAAGTTTTTGCGCCGCACCCCTTGGGCCAGGGCCAAGGTAGAGGCCCTGTACCTCAAGCAAGGATAGACCCTGGGGCCAGGTGGGCCCTTCTGCCTCGTATCGTTACGATATCACTGCCCCTTCTTCTCCTTGGTAGAGAGCCCCAGGGGCAGGTAGGCAGGGCAGAAGCCTATCGCGCTGGTTAGCAGCAACACAACCGCCACCACCCCCAGGACGACCGCCCCCACACCGCTTAGCATACCAGCGAAATAAAGCACCGCGATCAGCAAGGCGATGCTGATGCGTATGCCACGATCGAGATTGCCCATATTGCTTTTCATGTTAAACCCCTTGTTGGATCGCCCCATGACGATGATCAAAACGTAGTCCATGCGCCGGGTAATTTAAAGGCAGATCGTGCTTACCCGCCAACGCGGGCGCCGGGGAGAACGTCACTGGGGGGTGGCCCGCTGGCAGTATGCCGCCATTGTGCTATACCTGAGTACCACTCACAGAGAATAGCGCAGAGGGCAAGCTGATGAGAGACCATGACAAGGGCCGCCGCATCCTGTTGAAGGGGGTGGTCGCGGCAGGTGCCGGGCTGTTCCTGAGCGGCTGTGATTCCGAGCCGACGAATGCCCCCGCTAGTGCCACAGAATCATCCCCCGGGCAGTCGCCCAGCGCACCCAGTGCGTCCACGGGCGCGCGGGATAAGCTCACCCAGGCACAGGTGCAGTATCAGGATGAACCCCATGATGAGCAGCGCTGCGAAACCTGTCGCCACTTCATCCCCGAGGCGAACGAGTGTCAGCTGGTGGAGGGCACCATTAGCCCTCAGGGCTGGTGTATTATCTGGGCCGCCTGACGGGGCAGCCCATACCAATAGCCACGAGCTCGCCCATCTTGTCAGACCTGGGATGTAGCGCAGCCACGGCGGGCACGGCCCGCCCTATAAACCAGCCCATGGCGGCAGGATGGCCGACACCACGGCAACAAATCGTGTGCAGCCGACGACTCACCTGTCGGCACACAGGCACCTCCCCCCACGACATACCGTTCGTCCTGAGCGGCGCGCAGCGTACCGCGCACCTCGTACCTTTTGCCTCCCATCCCCCTTACCTTCTTTCTTTGTATAAGTCCGTTGGCGGGATTGCGTGTGGCCGGGGCTAGCGTTAACATCGAACCAAAGGCATTTCTGTGAAATGCGCCAAGTATTTGTATAACTTATTAATTGTTGCTGGCGGCTTCCACCTCCCCCATGCACGGCTCATGGGGTGTGCTCTGCAGCGTTCGCCATTCACAACACGTAAACATACCCACTGGGTATGCCTCGGCTAGGAGGTCAGCATGGGTATTTCCGGCGACAATGAGATTGGGCTATCACGCGATCTGCCCTGCGCGGAGCGACTAAAGCTGCTCGAGCATGTCATCGAATGCATCTCCCATGCGCTGGTCATCACCGATGCGCAAAACATCATCACCTATGTGAACCCCGCCTACGAGCGGCTGACGGGCTACCGGGCGGAGGAGGTGGTCGGCAAGACTCCCCGCATCAACCAATCCGGGCGGCATGATCAGGACTTCTATCAGCAGTTTTGGGATGCACTGAGCCATGAGCAGCACTGGGAGGGCGAGATCTGGGACCGCCGCGCCGATGGCAGCGCCTTTCTAAAGTACATGATCGTTGAGCGCCTGACCGATGAGCAGGGGGAGGCTAGTCATCATATCGCGCTGTTTCACGACATCTCCGACCGGAAACAGGCGGAGGAGGAGCTGGATCGGCTGCTGCATTACGACCCGCTGACCATGCTGCCCAACCGGCTATTGTTTCGTAACCGCTTGCAACACGAGTTCAACGTCGCGGCACGCCACCGTTCCTGCACCGGGGTGATCGTACTCAACCTGGATCGCTTCAAGCAGCTCAACGATACTTTTGGCTTCACTGCCGGTGATCAGTTGATCAAAGAGGTCGCCGACAGACTGGATTGCTGCATCCGCAATACCGATCTGATTGCCCGTCAGCAGGACCGTGTTGAGCGCGACCCTGATCTGGTATCGCGCATGGGCGGGGACGACTTTGCCTTTATCCTGAGCGAGATGCGCCGACCCGAGGATGCCGGGGTTGTGGCAGAACGCATCCTCGCCTCACTGAGAGAGCCGTTTCAGGTAGGTGATGAGGAGGTATTTGTGTCGGCCAGCATGGGGATCGCCATCTACCCACAAAATGCCGATGATAGCGATGGCCTGATGCAGTGTGCGGAAAGTGCACTCAAACAGGTCAAGGCAGAGGGGCGTGGCGGCTACCGCTTCTTTTCCCCCGAGATCAACATCAGCAGTGCCAGCCGGGTGCGTATGGAGGCACAGCTACGCCGCGCCATCGAACAGCAGGAGCTCACCCTGCACTACCAGCCCAAGTTCTCGTTGGCCAGTGGGGAGATCAGCGGTATGGAGGCCCTCTTGCGCTGGCCCCAGCGCGATGGAGGGATGATCTCACCGGTGGAGTTTATCCCCATGGCCGAGGATACCGGCCTGATCATCCCCCTGGGGGAGTGGATCCTGCAACAGGCCTTCGCCGATACCCTGGAACTGGAACGGCGCACCGGCCATGCCCTGCAGGTGGCGGTGAACCTCTCGGCGCGACAGTTTCAACACCACGCCCTGGAGGCGACCATTCGCGATGCCATGGAGCAAAGCGGGATCCCTGCGCATCAGGTCGAACTGGAGCTGACCG
>SLDE01000223.1 GCA_007125455.1 Ectothiorhodospiraceae bacterium | reverse complement strand
CCGCAGCTCAAACAGCTGATTGAGCGCCAGCGCCTGAACAACTACCTGGAGAAGCTAAGCGAAAACGCCGAGATCAACATCAACTGATCCGACGGTATCGCGGGGCTGTCGACGCCAGCCCCCTCCCCCCCCAGGGCCAGCGCATCATGCGCAAGATACGGACATCAGTGGCGCATGCCGGGGACGAATAGAGACCCATCGCGTACCCCAAAAACCCGGGTTGGCCTTGCTGCGCCCCCATCAAGCCCAGCAAGGCCTGTCAAGCAGGCCGCTGCAGCCAGTTGCCGATCCTGGCCACGCCTTCGCGCAGTTGTGACAACTCGGTAGTAAAGGAGAAGCGCAGGTAGTGCTGCCCCTGGTTATCGCCAAAGTCGATGCCGGGCGTCACCGCCACCCCGGCCTCCTCCAGCAGTTGCTGCGCCAGTTGCATACTGTCCTCGCTGAAGGCGCTGCAATCGGCGTAGAGATAAAAGGCACCATCCGGCTCACAGGGGATCACAAAGCCCAGCTCACGCAAGGCCCCCACCAGATAATCGCGCCGCTCGGCCAGGATCTGCTTCTGCTGTTCCAGCAACGCGATGGTCTCGGGCAGAAAGGCGGCCAGGGCCGCGTGTTGCGACAGGGTGGGCGGGGCAATGAAAAGGTTTTGTGCCAGCCGCTCCACCATCTCCAGATAGGGTTCGGGCACCACCAGCCAGCCCAAACGCCAGCCGGTCATGCAAAAATACTTGGAGAAACTGTTGGTGACGAACAGCCGTTCACTCACCGATAAGGCGCTGGGGCTATCCTGAGCGTAGGTCAGCTCGTGATAGATCTCATCGACCACCATCACCCCGCCACGCCGCTCCACCAGGCTGGCCATCGCCGCCATCTCCGCCGCCGGGATCACCGTGCCGGTGGGATTAGAGGGGCTGGCCACCATCACCGCACGGGTCGGCTCCCGCCAATGCTGTTCCAGCAGTGCGGCATTGATCTGAAACCCCTCCTGTGGCCCGGTAGGGATCGTGCGCACCTTGCCCTCGATAAAACGCACGAAGTGGCGATTGCAGGGGTAGCCCGGATCGGCCATCAGCACCTCGCTGTCGCGATCCAGCACCACCCCCAAGGCCAGTAACAGCGCCCCCGAGGCCCCGGAGGTGATCACGATGCGCCGGGCTGGCACATCCACCCCGTAGCGTCGTTGATAGTGCTCGGCGATCGCCTCTCGCAGGGCTGGTAGACCCAGTGCCGGGGTATAGTGGGTCTGGCCGCTGGCCAGTGCCTCGCGGGCAGCGGCTACCACCGCCGGCGGGGTGGGAAAGTCCGGTTCACCGATCTCCATGTGGACGATGGAGCGGCCCTCCGCCTCCAGTTCACGCGCCCGCCCCAGCAGTGCCATGACGTGAAATGGCGCGATCTGTGCCATGCGGGAGGCCAGCGGCGGCTGTCCCATCGCTAGCCCCCGTGCAGGCGTTTGACCAGCGCCAGATCCAGGTAACTGGCAGCGTTGGCATCCCCGGCAAGCACCGTAAAGGGTAGCTCGGGCTCACCCCAGTGGTCGAGGACGATCTCGGCGCCGCTAAAGTCCTCCTCGCGGGTATACCCATTGACCGCGATAATGGTCTTCAGATTGGCCCCCAGCGAAGAGCGGATCCCGTTGTGGGAGTCCTCGAAGGCGATGCAATCTTCTGGAGAGAGCGCCAGCTTCTCCATCGCCCAGGTGTAGATATCGGGGGCAGGCTTCTTGGCGGGCACCACATCCCCGGCGGCGATCACCTCAAACCAGGACATCGCATCGGGATGCAGGGCGTTTTCCACCAGCGCGGAGACGTTCTCCGGGGTGGTGGTGGTGACCACCGCCAGGCGCAGACCGGCCTCACGCGCCTCTTCGATCAGTCGCTTGACGCCGGGGCGCAGCGGGATCATGCCCTCGGCCAGCATCTGCACATAGTGCGCCGTCTTGGCCTTGTGCAACCCGGCGATAAACTCATCCAGTGCCTCGGGCCGCGCAAAGGCGGTGTTAAATTTGTCCAGGTAGTAGCGGATACGCTCCTTGCCGCCGGTCACCGCCAACAGTTGACCATAGAGTTCTTCGCTCCACTGCCAGTCCAGCCCGGCATCGGCAAAGGCCCGATTAAAGGCGACCCGGTGACCGTCACGTTCGGTGTCGGCCAGGGTACCGTCCACATCAAATAACAATGCTTTTAGTGTTGACATTATACTTCCTTCGAGTGCGTTTGATGGCCGATAGGATACCCAAGCCACCGGGCGAATGCATCCAATCATCGGCCACGTCCTGGCAGCCGTGAGCTTGCGCTTTCGGCGGGCATCTGATATAGATGCGCGCTGTTTTTTACTACGCTTTGCAGGAGAACCAAGCGTATGCCAAGTAAAGAGAGTGCTACACCCAAGAAAACTGCCGCCAAAAAAGCGGTAAAGAAGCCTGCTGCCAGCAAAAAGGCCAGCGCCGAGAGTCGCCTTGATGGTGCTGGACACTTCGCCCCCTTCGTCGAGAAGAAGGGCGAGGAGTACATGAACAAGCGCATGCAGGAACACTTCCGCGAGATCCTTAGCAACTGGAAAAAGGAGTTGATGGAAGAAGTCGACCGCACCGTACATCACATGCAGGATGAGGCCGCCAACTTCCCCGACCCCAACGACCGTGCCAGCCAGGAGTCGGACTTCACCATGGAGCTACGCACCCGCGACCGCGAGCGCAAGCTGCTAAAGAAGATCAACGAATCGCTGGAGTTGCTCGACGATGGCGAGTTTGGTTACTGCGAAAGCTGCGGTATCGAGATCGGTCTACGCCGTCTGGAGGCCCGTCCCACCGCGACCCTTTGCATCGACTGCAAGACCCTGGACGAGATCCGCGAAAAGCAGCGCGGCTAAGCCCCGCCGCTGCGGAAAATCCGCCAAGGGGCCGTTCAGGCCCCTTTTTTGATCGCACCCCCACCCACACAGGCACTTGCACAGTCCCCGGTCGGATCCCTTATAGTGCCCTCATAACCAAAACCCCAGCCCAGGTGAATACGATGGAAGTACAGGATGCAATCAAGGGGCGCTATAGCTGCCGCGCCTACCTCGACAAGCCCGTAGCTCGTGAAACGATCAGCCAAATCCTGGATACCGCCCGCTGCGCCCCCTCCAGCACCAATATGCAGCCCTGGCAGGTGGCGGTGGTACAGGGCGAGACCCTCAAGCGCATGGGCGAGCAGATGATCGCCGCACGCCAGGAGGGCGACAAGGAGAAGCCCGACTACGACTACTATCCCTATGAGTGGTTCGAACCCTACCGCAGCCGCCGCAAGGCCACCGGGCTGGCGCTCTACAAGGCGCTGGGGATCGGCAAGGACCAGCCCGATGCGCGTATGCAGGCCTGGTGCAACAACTACCTGCTGTTTGGTGCCCCGGTGGGCGTGCTGGTATTCCTTGATGGCCGCCTCGCTGAGGGCAGCCTGGCGGATATCGGCATCTTTGTGCAAAACCTGGTCCTCACCGCCCGCGATCAGGGCCTGGACAGTTGCATCCAGGCCTCGCTGGGCGAGTATCCAGATATCGTCCGCGAACTACTGGGACTGGAACCGGAGATGACCCTGTTCTGCGGGGTAGCATTGGGTTATGGCGACCCGGAGGCGGCGGTCAACCAGTTTCGCACCCCCAGGGCAGCAGTAGAGGAATTCACCCGCTGGTATGACTGAACGCTATCGCGGCCGCTTCGCCCCCTCCCCCACTGGCCCACTGCACTTCGGCTCACTGCTGGCGGCGATGGGGAGCTACCTGCAGGCGCGTAGCCAACAGGGCCAGTGGCTGCTGCGCATCGAGGATCTTGACCCGCCACGGGAACAGCCCGGTGCGGCCGAGGCCATCCTGCGCAGCCTGGAGGCCTTCGGCTTCGAGTGGGATGGCGAGGTGTGCTGGCAGAGCCGTCGCCACCCACACTATCGTGCGGTGCTTGCCGATCTGCTCGACCAAGGCCTGGCCTATCGCTGCGACTGTTCACGACGTGAGCTAGGCGAACGGCTACGGCAGCGGGGTGGCATGGCGGGGGTTTACGATGGCTATTGTCGCATGCGCCAGATTAGCGCCCACAAGCAACACGCCGTGCGTTTGCTCACCGAGGGGGCAGAGATCCACTTTACAGATCCCGTGCAGGGATCCTGCAGCCAGGATCTGGAGCGAGAGCTGGGCGACTTTGTCCTGCGGCGTGCCGACGGGCTGTTTGCCTACCAACTGGCGGTGGTGGTGGACGATGCCGCCCAGGGGATCACCGAGGTGGTGCGCGGCAGCGACCTGCTCGACTCCACCGCACGCCAGATCTGGCTGCAACGCAGCCTTGGCTACCCACAACCCCGCTACCTGCACCTGCCCGTTGCGCTCAACCGGACAGGCCAAAAGCTCAGCAAACAGACCTTCGCCCCCGCCCTCGATCCCCACCATGCAGTGGCATTGCTGCACCAGGCACTGGACTTTCTCGGTCAGTGCCCGCCCCCCGAGCTGCTTGAGGCCAACCCTGAGGAGTTGTGGCGCTGGGCAAGGGAGCATTGGCAAGCGGACGCCATTCCCCGTAAACTGGCGATCTCCGCCCCTCACACCGACCCAGGCCAATGATGAGCAGCGACAACTCCCCCTTCATGCAGCAGTACCAGGGCTACTTTCGCAGCATCCTCAAGTGGGAAGATCTGGCTCAGCTCTGGCAGCGTGTGCGTGAGTCGGCACAGCCCTGGAATATCTACGCCCCCGGCGAGGCGCTGCCTGAAGGGCCCAGCGATCCCGCCACCCTGGAGCAGTTTCTCCATGAGCTGGATCAACTGCTGCGCCATGACCACGACTACGACTACTGCGGCATCGTCTACGCCGACAGGCTCGATGCGCCAACCATGATCAAGGTCTATGACCCCAACAACCTGGGTAGCTCCTGTGGCAGTGGCTCCCAGCCCCCCCCACTGCCAGGCTGGGTACTCTCCCACCACGCCCCCTGTGAACTGCAATCCCAGCAGATCCTGCCGGGCAACCGGCGTCGCTGGTGGCAACGGATCTTCGGCGGTTGAACCGGCCATGAGCTCGCAGCAGCCCCCCCCCATCCCGGACAGTATCGCGGTGCAGGATAAGTACCTGCTTCATTCCCCGTTGGCGATCCAGCACGTCCTGCAGGAGTTACAGCGGCGCCCGGAACTACTCACCGCCTGGTTCGATGGGGGCAAGGGCTATCTGCTGACCACCCTGATCGCCATCCTGCCCGATCGTCAGCTGCTGGTGCTGGAACAGGGGGGCGACGAGGCGATGAATCAGCGCCTGCTCAAGGTTGGCCAGGCCACCTGCATGGCCAGACAACAGGAGATCGCCGTGCGCTTTCACCTGGCGGGGATCCATCCGGCCCGCTACCAGGGGGAACGGGTGTTCGCCGCCCCCCTGCCGGAGAGCCTGTACCGACTGCAACGACGCGAGTACTTCCGTGTTGGCACCCCCATCACCAGCCCGCTCTACTGCCACCTGCGGCTGCCCAACGGTGTCCTGGCCGAACTGCCGCTGGGGGATCTGAGCGTCGGCGGCCTGAGCCTGCTGGATCCCGAAATGGCCTTCGAGGCCGCCATTGGCGATACCTTCCTGGACTGCACCTTGCTGATCCCGGGCGAGTCGGCCCAACGGCTGGACCTTGTGGTACGCAACCTCTGCCTGATCGGCGAAGAGCGCGACCGCCCGCAATTAAAGATCGGCTTTGCCTTCCATCAGCCCGAGCGGGAGCTAAAGGGCTTTATCCAGCGTTACGTCAACCGCCTGCAACTACAGCAGCACCAGCTCGCCAGATAACCTGGCCGTTACTTTTCGTAACAAGCCACGGTATACTTTGCCGATGCAAAACATTCGCGAACATGAAGGGCTGCTGGACCGGGTTATCCTGCTGTTTTTGCTCGCGCTGTTTTTGCTGCTCTCCCCGATCGTGCAATGGTGGGCCAGCGATAACAGCCCGTGGTACAGCCCCTACCTGATCTGGGCTGGCCTGATCGCCCTGACCTGGCTGCTGCAGCGTAAGCTCTCGCGACATGTACTTTGAGCTATGGCAACTGTTCCTGGTCGGGGTCAGCTATCTGCTGCTGCTGTTCCTGATCGCCTGGGCGGCAGAGAAAGGCTGGATCCCGGCGCGCATTGCCGCCCACCCGATCACCTACGCCCTCTCGCTGGGGGTCTACGCCACCTCCTGGACCTACTTCGGCAGCGTCGGCTTCGCCGAGTCCCAGGGCTATAACTTCCTGACCATCTATCTTGGGGTCACCCTGGCCTTCATGCTCACCCCGGTGCTGCTACAGCCCATCCTGCGCCTGACCCAGGAATACCAGCTCACCTCGCTGGCCGACCTGTTCGCCTTTCGCTACCAAAGCCAGCTTGCCGGGGTGCTGGTCACCCTATTCATGCTCACCGGGATCCTGCCCTATATCGCGTTACAGATCCGCGCGGTGACCGAGTCGCTGCAGGTGCTCACCCAGGAATCCGCCCCCGGCCCCATCGCGCTGGGCTTCTGTATCACCGTCACCCTGTTTGCGATCCTCTTCGGTGCCCGCCACATCTCGGCACGAGAGAAGCACGAGGGACTGGTGGTAGCGATCGCCTTTGAATCCCTGGTCAAACTGCTCGCCCTGCTGGCGGTGGGACTGTTTGCCGTGTTTGGGGTGTTCGGCGGCTTCGGCGCGATGGATGCCTGGCTGGCCGAACACCCCGAGGCCATCGAGGCGATGTATCAGCCGGTACGCGAAGGGACCTGGGCCTCACTGCTGCTGTTGGCCTTCGCCGCCGCCTTTCTGCTGCCGCGCCAGTTCCATATGGCCTTTGCCGAAAACCTTGACCCGCGTTCGCTCAGTGTAGCCAGTTGGGCCTTCCCGCTGTTTCTGCTGCTGCTCAACCTGTTCATCCCGGCCATCCTCTGGGCGGGGCAGGCGCTGGCGCTGGAGATCGACGCCGACTACTACGTGCTGGGGATCACCCAGCAACAAGGTTCCGCGCTACTGCCCTTGATCGCCCTGATCGGCGGGATCTCCGCCGCCAGCGCGATGATGATCGTCACCACCCTGGCACTGGCGGCGATGTGCATGAACCACCTGGTACTGCCCGCCAGCTTCCCCCCACGCCTCGGCCCCACTGCCAACATCTACCGCTGGCTGCTATGGGGACGACGCAGCCTGATCGCCCTCATCATCCTGGCCGGTTACGGCTTCTACCTGCTGCTGGAGCACAACCAGGGGCTGGTACAACTGGGGCTGATCTCCTTCGTGGCGGTGGCACAGTTCCTGCCGGGGATCGTCGGCCTGCTCTACTGGCGCCGAGCCACCCGCCAAGGCTTTTTGGCCGGGCTGCTGGGCGGTGGTAGCGTGTGGGCCATCACCCTGCTGCTGCCACTGTTCGAGCGCTCGGAGTTGCTTAGCTTCGGCCTGCAGGGCCAGCTCACCGCCAGCTTTAGCGAGGATCCCTGGGGGGCAAGCACCCTCTGGTCGCTCAGCATCAACGTGGCACTGTTCGTGATCGTCTCGCTGCTGACCCGCCACAGCGACACCGAACGCCAGGTGGCCGACGCCTGCTGCAAGGACAACCTGGTTCCCCCCAGTGGTCGCCCGCTGGCCAGTACCGTGCAAGAGATCGAAGAACGCCTGGCCCAGGTGGCGGGACAGGAGATGGCCGATCATGAGGTGCAGCGAGCGCTGAATGACCTGGGCCTGCAACGCGATGAATTGCGTGGCAGCGAGCTGAGCCGGCTGCGTGAACGTATCGAACGCAACCTCTCCGGCCTGGTCGGGCCGATGCTGGCGCGGATGATTGTCGATGAACGACTCGCCCTCGATCCCGGTGCACGCACGGCCCTCTCCGACACCATCCAGTTTGTCGAGCAGCGCCTGGAGGCCTCGCGTAGCCAGTTGCGCGGTCTGGCGGCCGAGCTGGATCAGCTGCGCCGCTACCATCGCCAGGTATTGCAGGATCTGCCGCTGGGGGTCTGCTCGATCAGCCCCGAGGGTCATGTGGTGAGCTGGAACAGCGCCATGGCGGCGATCGCTGAAATCCCCACCGCATCGGTGATGGGGCTGCCGATCCGCCAGCTCCCCAGCCCATGGGCCGGGCTGCTGAGCAGTTTTCTTGCCACCGATGAGCAGCAGCTACGCAAGGTCAAACTGCAACTCAAGCGCGAGCCCCGGGTACTGAATCTGCACAAGTCGGCCATCGACGATCCGGCCGATATCGTGCAACAGCAGCGGCGCGGCACCGTGATCCTGGTCGAAGACCTCAGCGAATTGCACATCCTGGAGGCCGAGCTGACCCACAGCGAACGACTTGCCTCCATCGGTCGTCTGGCCGCCGGGGTGGCCCACGAGATCGGCAACCCGGTCACCGGCATCGCCTGCCTTGCACAGGATCTTATCCACGACAGCGACGACCCGCAGTTCCTGCAGGAGGGGCTGGAGCAGATCCTGGAGCAGACCCGGCGCATCACCAATATCGTGCAGTCGCTGGTCAAGTTCAGCCACGGTGGCTCCACCAAGGACTACACCCCCGAATCGGTGGATATCTGCCAATGCGTGGACGAGGCGGTGCGCCTGGTGCGCCTCGGCCACGCTGGCAAACAGATGGACTATCAGCTTGACTGCGACCACAGCCTGCGTATTCGCGGCGACCGGCAACGGATGATCCAGGTCTTCGTCAACCTGCTCAACAATGCCAGCCACGCCTCCCTGGCCGGACAGGCGATCCGCGCAGTGATCCAACGCGATGGCCGCCATGCGCTGATCCGGGTGGAGGACCAGGGCCACGGGATCCCCGAGGAATACCTGGATCGGATCTTCGAGCCCTTCTTCACCACCAAACAACCGGGTGAAGGCACCGGACTGGGGCTACCGCTGGTCTACAGCATCATCCAGGAACACGGCGGCAGCATCGAGATCGACAGCAGCACCGGTCAAGGCACACAGGTGCGGATCCGCCTACCGCTGGAGCCTGGGGGATCACGCGAATGATTTGGTAACAATACTCAGGCCCCGTAGGGTGCGGTGAGCCCCGCGAACCGCACCGAATAGCGTGGTAGCCACAATCAGGAGCGGTGCGGTTCGCGGAGAATGGCTGCTACCTTGCCAGGACTCGCGCCAACACAAAGGCTTCCGAAGTGCCCTTGCCCCTTTCCACTTGCGACTTGTAACTATTATGAAACACATTTTGATTATTGAAGATGAGGCGATTATCCGCCGCTCCCTCAAGCGCCTGCTGGAGCGCAGTGGCTATGGCGTCAGTGAGGCCGCCTCCATCCCCCAGGCGGAGGAGGAAAACAGCCTGGAAAACTTTGATCTCATCATTGCCGATCTGCGCCTGCCCGGCCCACCCGGCACCGAGATCATCGACAAGGCCCCCGGCGTGCCGGTATTGATCATGACCAGCTACGCCAGCGTGCGCTCGGCGGTGGATGCGATGAAGCTGGGGGCGGTGGACTACATCGCCAAACCCTTCGACCATGACGAACTGCTGCTCACCCTGGAACGGGTACTCAAACAGTCCAGTCTGGAGCGTCAGAACCAGGCACTAAAGTCCGATCTATCACGGCGCTATCCGGTCAGCGGGATGATCGGTGCCAGCCCGGTGATGCAGGAGGTATTCAGCCGTATCGCCCGCGTTGCCCCCACCGATACCACGGTGCTGATCCTGGGTGAGTCTGGCACCGGCAAGGAACTGGTGGCCCGCGCCGTACACGAACAAAGCCCGCGCAGCCAGGCGCCACTGATCAACGTCAACTGCGCAGCGATCCCGGAAAACCTGATCGAATCAGAGCTGTTCGGCCATGAAAAGGGGGCCTTTACCGGCGCCAACGAGACCCATCACGGCCTGGTGGAAGCCGCCCACGGCGGTACCCTGTTTCTCGATGAGATCGGCGAGTTGCCCCAGGAGGCCCAGGCCCGGCTGCTGCGCGTGTTGCAAGAGGGCGAGATCCGCCGGGTCGGCTCCACCCGCTCGCGCCATGTGGATGTGCGCCTGCTGGCGGCCACCAACCGCGACCTCAAGCAACTGGTGGAACAGGGCGAGTTTCGTAGCGACCTGTACTTTCGCCTGCATGTGATGGAGATCCTGCTACCACCGCTGCGCGAACGCGGGGACGACATCCACGAATTGGCCGAGCAATTACTCTCGCGCGCCTGCGCCCGGCTTAACCGTGCTGCGATGCAACTCAGCCCCGAGGCCATTGAGGCGATGTATCGATACCACTGGCCGGGCAATGTGCGCGAGATGGAGAATGTCATTGAGCGGGCGGTTATCCTTAGTGATGACCCCCTCATCACCCCAAGCCAGCTGGGGCTGAGTATCGACATCCAGCCCACCAGCAGCGCAGTGGGGGACGTGGAGCACGACAAACTGTCACTGGATGAATACTTTATCCGCTTCGTGCGTGAAAATGAGCCACAGATGAATGAAACCGAGCTGGCCAAACAGTTGGGGATCAGCCGCAAGACCCTGTGGGAGCGGCGCAACCGCCTCGACATTCCGCGCCAGAAGCGTTAAATCGGAGTTACCCGAAAAATGAGCAAACAGATCCTTATCCTGGTGGGTCATCCTGACCCCAGTCCTGAACGGCTCTGCCGTGCCCTGGCAAAACGCTACCAGGAAGGGGCCGAATCCTTCGGCCACCAGACCACGGTGATCGATCTGGCCGAGCTGGAGTTTCCCCTGCTACGCCGGGGCGAGGATTGGCAACACGGCGAGCTGCCGGAGGTACTTCGGCCAGTGCAGGAGGCGATCCGCGCCGCCGACCACCTGGTGATCATCTACCCATTGTGGCTGGGGGAGATGCCAGCCCTGCTCAAGGGCTTGCTGGAGCAGGTGTTGCGGCCGGGCTTTGCCGTCGGTGATTATGGCCAGCCCGGTGGCAATCGTCGCCTGCTCAGCGGCAAAAGCGCCCGCATCATCATCACCATGGGCATGCCGGGCCTGGTCTACCGCTGGTACTTCGCCGCGCACAGCCTAAAATCACTCAAGCGCAACATCCTCGCTTTCTGCGGGATCGCCCCGGTGCGCAGCACCTTCTTCGGCATGGCAGGCAGCAGCACCGTGCGGCGCGAAAACTGGCTGCGCAAGGTCTTTCACCTGGGACAGGTAGGTAAATAACTAGCCACCGTGAATATCGCCGCGGCCGTGCGCGGCCAGCAGCGTCAGTTCCGGCCCTTTAGGGACGATCCCAGTGGGGTTGATCTGCCGATGGCTGAGGTAGTAATGACGCTTGATATGGTCAAAATCGACGGTCTGAGCCACCCCTGGCCACTGGTAGAGTTCGCGGGTCCAGCCCCACAGGTGGGGGTATTCGATCAAACGCCGATGGTTGCACTTGAAGTGGCCATGGTAGACCGCATCAAAGCGGATCAGGGTGGTAAACAGACGCCAGTCGGCCTCGGTGGTGCTATCGCCACAGAGATAACGCTGTTCACCCAAGCGGCGCTCCAACTCATCCAGGGTGGCAAACACGGCTTCATAGGCCTCTTCGTAGGCCGCCTGGGTGGTAGCAAAACCGGCACGGTACACCCCGTTATTGACGTTGTCGTAAACCAGCGCATTAACCGCGTCGATCGCCTCGCGCAGGCTTTCCGGGTAGAGATCCACCTCACTGCGCGCACCGACACTGTCAAAGGCACTGTTGAAGATCCGCACGATCTCGCTGGATTCGTTATTGACGATGGTGCGGGTCTGGCAATCCCACAACAGTGGCACGGTAGGTACGCCACTAAAGGTGGGATCGGCGGCAAGATACAGCTCATACAACCACTCGCTGCCCAGTTCCGGGTCGGGCTCGCAACCGCGCTCACGGCTGAAGTGCCAGCTACGCGGCCCCATGATGGGATCGACCACGGTCACCGGGATCATCGCCTCCAGCCCCTTGAGACGACGCACAATCAGGGCGCGGTGCGCCCATGGGCAGGCCAGGGAGACATAAAGGCGGTAACGCCCCGGCTGGGCGGGAAAGCGCGCGCTGGGATCGGCATCGATCCAATCCCGAAAGCCGCTCTCCTTGCGCTGAAATCGTCCCTCGCTATCGCCGCCCAGGTATTCCAGTTCATCTTGCCAGACACCCTCCACCAGGATAGACATACTCGACCCTCCAGACTTTGTGTGCCGCCGATTGGCACGATGGCGATAGCCTGCCTTATAATGACCGCTGATACCAGCAACGGATGCCCTGTATGAACCCGCCCGGCCCACTCAACAGCCCTGAGCCTCCAGCGATTGATGAGCAGGCGATCCGCGCCGAGCTGGTAGATATGTTCGATCAACGCGCCCCGTGGCCACTGATCCTGCTCAACATCGTACTCGCTGCACTCCTGTTAGTGGTGTGGTGGGAGCCCAGCCAGCTCCACTGGTGGTGGTTTTTCAGCATCGCGCTGGTTTCCATCCTCAATATTGTGCGCCACCAGCGCTACAAAAAGACCGTGCGCGAAGGCCAGGCCGATAGCGGGTATTGGCAAGCCTCCTTCACCCGTGGGGTGATCGCCATCGGCCTGGCCTGGGGCATTGGTGGTGTGCTGTTCTACGATCCGCAGCTACCGCTACACAGCGCGGTAATACTGCTGCTGATCTGTGGGATCGCCGCAGGGGTCTCCGCCTCCCAGGCCTCGATTTGGCCTTCCGTAGTATGGTTCGCCTGTTGTGCCATCCTCCCCCCGGCAGTGCATACCTTACTGGTAGATGGGTATATCCACAGCATCGTTGGCGGCCTATTGCTGTTTTTCATCGGCTACATCCTGATCGTCGGGCGCATCAACCACCGCACCCTGATCAACTCGGTACAGCTACGCCAGAGCAATCAGCGCCTGCTGGACGATATCGCCAGCAGCGAAAGCCACTTTCGTGCCCTGGTCGAGAATATCCCCGATCTGCTCACCTCGATCTCCCACGATGGGCACTTTTTGTTCGAAAGCCCCACCATGGAGAAGATCCTCGGCTTCAAGGCGGGCAGTTGGCACAATAAGCCCGCCCTGGAGATGATCCATCCAGAGGATCAGCAAAGCGCCGCCGAGGCGATCCAAACCGCCTTTGAGACCGGCTCCTCGCGGGTCGAGCTGAGGCTGCACGATGTGGAGGGCAATTGGCGTCTATTCGATTGCGTGGGCAGGCGAGTGGATGATCGCGAGCCACCCGCGTTGGTGGTCAACGCCCGCGACATCACTGAGCGGCGCAAGATGGAGGACGAACTACGCCAGGCACGCGACAACGCCGAGCTGGCCAACCGCATCAAGAGCCAGTTTCTCGCCACCGTGAGCCACGAGATCCGCACCCCGATGCATGCCATCCTCGGCATGGCGGAGATGCTGCGCCAAACCGAGCTGAACCGGCGTCAGAACGAATATGTGGAGAACTTTCACTACGCGGGCAACCACCTGCTCAACCTGATCAACGACATCCTCGATTATTCCCGCCTGGAGGCCGGTGGCTTGCAGTTGGCCAACAAGACCTTCGATCTGGATAAACTGATCAATAACGTAGCGGCACTGCTGCGCAGCCAGGCGCAGGAAAAGGGTTTGAAGTTACAACTGTCCATCGACAGTGGGCTTGCCCCGCTGCGACGCGGCGATCCCCAGCGCCTGCAACAGATCCTGATGAACCTGATCGGCAATGCCATCAAGTTCACCCAGCGTGGCGAGGTCAACATCCTGGTGACACAGCGGGATCGCCAACAGGTAGACTTTGCCGTCGTCGATACCGGCAGTGGCATCGCGCCTGAGCAATGTGAGCAGATCTTCCAACCCTTTACCCAATTGAATAGTGGCAGTACCCGTGAACAGGGCGGCACCGGGCTAGGTCTGTCCATCTCCCGTCACCTGGTTGAGGCAATGGGCGGCAGGATCAAAATCGACAGCCAGCCGGGCCACGGGAGCCGCTTTAGTTTCACCATCCCGCTGCCGCTGGGCGATGACCTGCCGCAGCAGGAAAGCCGTCAAAAGGCGCATACCCATAGCGGGGAGTTACCGGCGGTGGGGATCCTGATCGCCGATGACTCGGCGATGAACCAGAAGGTGCTTAGTGCCTTTCTACAGGACAGTCAGTGCACGATCTGGCAAGCCCATAACGGGGTGGAGGCGGTCGAGTTATTCCGCCAGCACAGCCCGGATCTGGTGATCATGGACATGCAGATGCCGCAACTGGATGGCGGCAGTGCCACCCGCCAGATACGGGCGCTGGAAAACAGCCAGGGCCGACTCCCCTGCCCCATCATTGCCCTCAGTGCCAGTGCGATGGAAGAGGATCGTAGCGCCGCGCTTGCCGCCGGCTGTAACGAGTTTCATGCCAAACCGCTGGGACGCGAGGCACTGTTTAGCCTGCTGCACCGCTACCTCTAGGAGGCTTCACGCTGGCGAGTGCTGCGCACCTGCTCCTCCAGCACTTCACAGAAGGGCTTCGCCGGGGCGATCCCGTGTCCCTGGGCGAAGTCGACCCCGGCGCGCTCCAGCGCCAACAGCACCGACTCATCCTCGGCGTACTCGCCAATGGTCTTCAAGCCCATGATGTGACCGATCTGGTTGATCGACTCCACCATCGCCCGATCCACCTGATCGGTGACCATGTCGCGCACAAAGGCGCCGTCGATCTTCAGGTAGTCGATGGGCAGGCTCTTGAGGTAGCCAAAGGAGCTCAAGCCGGCACCAAAGTCATCCAGCGCAAAGCTACAGCCCATGCCGCGCAGGATGCTGATAAAACGGGTGGCGCGAGACAGATTCGCCACCGCAGCGGTCTCGGTCACCTCAAAGTTGATATTCTCACAGGGCACACCGGTTTCGTCGAACAGATCAATGACATACTCCAGGAAGTGATCGTCACATAGCGACTGACCGGATAGATTGATCGCACACTCCACCGGCGGGAAGGCCAGATCGCCCTGGGCATCACGCAGCATTTCCAGGGTGGTGCGGATCACCCAGCGATCGATGGTCGGCATGAGATTGTAGCGCTCTGCCGCCGGGATAAAGGCACCGGGTGGGACGATGCGTCCATTGGTGTCGTGCATGCGCACCAGGATCTCGTAGTGCGAGACCACCCGATCGCCCGCCACGTGCACAATAGGCTGGGCATAAAGCTCGAAACTGTCGGTCTCGAAGGCGGAAGAAAGGCGGTGCACCCACTGCATCTCGCCATGGCGCTGCACCACCGCCTCGTCGTCGGGCTGGTAGACGTGTACCCGGTTTCGCCCGTCGTCCTTGGCGATATAGCAGGCGGCATCTGCCGCCGCCAACACGTAGGCCAGATTGCCACTATCGGCCTGGATCGGCACCACCCCAATCGACACGCCGATCTCGAAGGACTTATCGTCCCAGATAAAGCGATAATCGCGCACCGCCTGACGCAGCTTGTCGGCGATCTTCATTGCCTTGTCGGTATGACAGTGTTCCAGCAGAATGCCAAACTCATCACCACCCAGACGAGCCAGCACATCGGTATCGCGTACATTCTCCTGCATCAGGGTGGCCAGTTGCTGCAGTAGCTCATCCCCGGCCTTGTGGCCGCAGGTATCGTTGACCACTTTGAACTGATCCAGATCGAGGTAACACAGCACATGCTGCTGATGGGATTCCAGCGCCGAGCGGATCGCCTCCTCCAGACGCTTCTCGAATACCCGCCGGTTATACAAGCCGGTAAGCATGTCGTGGCTGGCCTGATAGCTTAACTGCTGGGCCATGCCCATCGCCTCGGTGACATCATGCAAGACCAGTACGGCCCCGATCAGGTGGCCATAGTGATCGCGCATCGGCGCGGTAGTGACCTTCAGATGGAAGCGCCCGCCATCATCGCGGATAAACAGCCCGTCATCCACCTGTGCGCCACCGGAGTCGAGCGACATGCTCATACGCACCAAGTCCCCCAGCGACTCACCCGTGGCCTCATCCAGTAGTGGCAGCACATCACTAAAATGCTCTCCGGCCACCTTTTCATGATGCCGACCCAGTAGTCGCTCGGCACTGGGGTTGAGGTAACTGACCAGCCCGGCCTCGTCGGTGGTGATCACCCCATCACCGATCGATTGCAATGTCACCAGGGCCAGCTCTTTTTCCTTATGCAGGGCATGGCGTGCGTGCTTGAGGGCGGTCACATCGCGAATGGTCCCATCAATGCCGATGGTTTTGCCGGTGCTATCGACGATAAACTGGGCATTCACCGAAACCCATACCGCGTGTCCATCGCGATGCTGCATCTCGATCTCGTAGTTGCGCAGATTGCCACCGTGGGCATGCAGGTCGCGCAAAAAGATCTGCCCGTGGCGTGCCACCGAATAAAGATCGGCTATCGAGCGCCCCACCATCTCCTGTGGGCTATAGCCCAGTAACAGCTCCACCGAGTCGGAGAGCATGCTGAGTCGTCCCAGCGGATCGGCACGATAATAGGTATCCTGCATGTGCTTGAGGATACGATTGAACTCCATGTAGGCATTGCGGCTGCGAAATTCCGCTGTCACTTCGTTGGTGACATCGGCAATCACCCCCATCATGCGCTGCGCCCGGCCCTCCTCATCGAAGAGCAACTCACCATTGTCACGCAGCACATGGATGCTGCCATCGGGATGCACCACCCGAAACTCCCGCTGCAGGCTCTGTTGTCCCTGAATCGCCCGGTCGAGGGCCAAAAAGTATTCTTCACGATCGCTGCGATAGATGGCACTGGCAACCCGCTCACGGCTAAGGGCCTCCCCCCTGGGGATACCGAACATGTCGTAGGCCTCGTCAGACCACTCCAGCTCGCCGCTACTCAGTTTTATCCGCCAACTGGCGAGGTGAGCCAGCTCCCTGGCGTGGGCAAAGTAGCCCCGGTAGGCGTCGCGTTCATGTTCGTTACGCTTGTTCTCGCGCCAGAGCCGAAACAGCGCGATATCCCGGCTCTGCATGTAGGCGGCAGCCGCAAACACCCAAACGGAAAGAAAGGCCAACAGGGCAAACTCCAGCCCTTGCCCCCGTTCCCACAGCCCATACAACAACGGCAGCATAATCAGCGCGGCAAAAGCGGCCCCCAGCCAGTAGGAAACCCGGTGCAACCAGAGCCCGCCAAGGGCGATAAACAGGCCGACCAGCAGCAAAAGGTGCTGTCCCTGGGAAGTGAGGTGGGGAAACTGTAACAGGATCAAGGCACCCCACAGGGCACCCGAGGCGAGCGTGGTCAGGCCATGCAGGAGCATCCACAGCCCGTCGCGCGAGTGTGCTTGGGCCTCGCGCTCATGCATTACATAGCTGCCCAGCCAAAACAGCTGAACCACAACCAGTGCCGATAGCCAGGAATAGATTAGCCGCGTCTCCATCTGGCCATGCAGCAGGACGGCAAGCCCAGCCGCGATCAATAAATGGACAAATGCCGCTGGCAAGCCCATACGATAGCAGCGGGCCAACTGTGCACGGCACAGCGCCCTGTCATCCCTTTGGTTAGCCATTATTCCCCCCGGTTTTTTACGTTCGCAGGGAGTTACCTTCCGGCAGGCCTCCCTTTAGGGCGATTAGACACTATCCGAGGGGGAGGAACAAGGGCACGGGATGCTAATCAGGAGACCTTGGCAAACTCAAAGCCGTTCTGCGCCCAGCCCATCACCCCGCCACGCAGGTTGTAGACATTGTCATAGCCATTCTGGGCCAGGTAGGCGCAGACCTGCCCGGAGCGGGCACCACTACGGCAGATAAACACCACTTGCTGCTGGTTATCGAGTTCACTGATGCGATTACCCAGGGAAGAGAGCGGCATTGCCTCGGCACCGGGGATCGAGCCCTGGGCGATCTCCATCGGCTCACGGACATCAATGATACGAAACTGACGGGATTCGTCAGCTATCCAGTTCGCCAGCTCCTTGGAGTCGATCTCTTTGATATTGGAAAACAGCATATTCCCGACCTCATTACTCAATCATTGCATTAGTACAGAGTATATTAGCGCAAACTTATATTTCAAGTGCTGTGGGCAAGTTTCTGCGAAAAAGTTCACAGCGTGTTACGAGGAAGTGTTACAGGAAGTAACACTTATCTGTTACGCAAGGTAACACCGCACACATTCAAGATGGCTATCTCGCTGATTCCTAAGTGTGCCATGGCTGGCACAGGCCTTGCTTTAATCCGCTAAACCCCAACCAGGTGGAACACCGGCCGTGGAAACCAGTGCGCTCAACCAGACCATTGACTTTCTCAAACAGCACGCCCCCTTTGACCAGATGGAGGCGGATCATCTCGACTATCTGGCCAAGCGGCTCAAGCTGGCATTTCACGCACGGGACACCATCGTCACCACACCCGACGCCGGCGTACCGGAGAATTTCTACATCATCAAGCAGGGGCGCATCCGGGGCGAGTCCCAGGATGGCGAAGAGGGCAGCGGCTGGGAGCTGAGTCCGGGCGAGTGCTTCCCCATCGGTGCCCTGCTTGCCAACCGCCCGGTACAAACCATCGCCCGCGCCGCCGAAGACAGCTTTTGCTATGAACTGGATCGCCCAGCCTTCGACTACCTGCTGCAGCACAGCGCCCCCTTCCACGACTTTTGCACCCGCCGCCTGGCCAACCTGCTGGATAACGCCCTGCGCCGGGTACAGGCCCGCAGCGCCAGCCGTATTGCCGAGGACAACTCCCTCAACACCCCGTTGCGTGAGCTGCTGGTGCGCGAGGCGGTCACCTGCCTGCCCGATACGCCACTAAAGGCCGCGCTGCAGACCATGCAGCAGGAGCACATCGGCAGCATGATCGTCAGCGATCAGAACCGGCGCGCCCTGGGGATCTTCACCCTGCACGACCTGCTGCGCCACGTGGCCAAGGAGAGCTGTGAGCTAAAGACCCCGATCAGCGAGGTGATGACCCCGGACCCGCTCAGCCTGCCCGCCGATGCCATGGCCCACGAGGCGGCCCTGCTGATGGCACGGCACGGCTTTGGGCATATCTGCGTGGTGGAGCGCGGGCGCTTGCTGGGGATGATCTCCGAGCGGGACATCTTTTCCCTGCAGCGGGTGGGGATCGCCAGTCTGGGCCAGGCCATTGCCCGTGCCACCAGCCTGGAACAACTCACCCCACTGGGCCACGACATCCACCGTCTGGTCGAGCAGATGCTCGCCCAGGGGGCCTCGGTGGACCAGCTCACCCGGCTGGTCGCCGCGCTTAACGACAATCTGACCCGCCGAGTCATCGCCCTGATGCTCGAAGCCCATGACGAACCCGTACCGCCCTTCGTGTGGCTGGCCTTCGGCAGCGAGGGGCGCAGCGAGCAGACCCTCAAGACCGATCAGGACAACGGCATCCTGTTCCTGCCCCAGTCCGATGAGAGCAGCGAACAGACCCGCCAACGCCTGTTGCCCCTGGCCAAGCGGATCAATGATGCCCTGGCCGAGTGCGGCTTCCCCCTCTGCCCTGGCAACATTATGGCCAGCAACCCAGAATGCTGTCTCAGCCTGGATGAATGGCGGGCTCGCTTTGAGCGCTGGATCGATCAGGGCAACCCGGAACACTTGCTCAAATCCACCATCTTTTTTGACTTCCGCCCGCTGTACGGCGATCCCAGCCAGATCGAGCCCTTGCGTCAGTCGCTGCTCAAGCAGACCGGTCACAATAGCCGCTTCCGTCGCCAGCTGGCTGGCAACTCGATGCAATTCAAGCCACCCCTGGGGCTGTTCGGCGAGTTCAAGCTCAGCTCCAGCGGCGACGAGGCCCACACCCTGGATCTCAAGCTACAGGGGCTGACCCCCTTCGTCGATGCCGCACGCATCATCGCCCTGGCCAACGGTATCAGCGAGGTCAACACCGAGGCACGCCTGCGTGCCGCGGGCGACTGCGGTGCCCTGCGCGAGCGGGACGTCGCCGCCTGGTGTGAGGCCTACCACTTCATCCAACTGCTGCGGATGCGCAACCATCGCCAGCAGGCCAAGGATGGGCGCCCGCTGAGCAACCGGCTCGACCCGGACACCCTCAATGAGCTGGATCGGCGCATCCTCAAGGAGGCCTTCCGTCAGGGACGCAAGCTACAGAACAAGATCGCGCTGGAATACCAGCTCTGATGAGACCGACTTCACTATAGCGGCTTAATGTCGTCATTGAAGAACCCCTGCCACGAAGGCAGTGGATACAACGCCAAGACGGCAAACAATACGTTTTTTCAACATGAGGAGAGAGCAATGCAACCGACAGGTAGTGCTGCAGAGTATTGGAAGGCCAATGTTCGCCTTCTGCTAGGGTGCCTGGTGGTCTGGTTTGTGGTGTCGTTCGGCTTTGGGATCCTCCTGGTCGACGTACTCAACAACTTCAACCTGGGCGGGTATCCACTGGGCTTCTGGTTTGCCCAGCAGGGTTCCATTTACACCTTTATCGGCCTGATCTTCTTCTACGTCTGGAAGATGAACAAGCTCGATAAACAGTTCGACGTAGACGAAGAATAAGGGGGAGCAATGGAACTTCAAACTATGATCTGGCTGGTAGTGGGGGCATCATTTGCGCTCTACTTCGGCATTGCAATCTGGTCTCGCGCCGGTTCAACCAGCGAATTCTATGTGGCAGGCAAGGGGGTACACCCGGTTGCCAACGGTATGGCGACTGCCGCCGACTGGATGTCTGCCGCCTCGTTCATTTCCATGGCAGGCCTGATCGCCTTCATGGGCTACAGTGGTGGTGCCTTCCTGATGGGTTGGACCGGTGGCTACGTGCTACTCGCCCTGCTGCTGGCACCCTACCTGCGTAAATTCGGCAAGTTCACCGTGCCGGACTTCATCGCCGACCGTTACTACTCCAAAGCGGCTCGTGTAGTCGCCATCATCTCCCTGCTGGTGATGTCCATCACCTACATCGTCGGCCAGATGACCGGTGTGGCCGTGGCCTTCTCCCGCTTCCTGGAGCTGGATCTCTTCTGGGGTATGGTCGTGGGTATGGCGGTGGTATTCAGCTACTCCGTACTCGGTGGCATGAAGGGGATCACCTACACCCAGATCGCCCAGTATGTGGTGCTGATCTTCGCCTACACCGTACCGGCCGTGTTCATCTCCCTGCAGCTGACCGGCGTATTCCTGCCGCAGATCGGTCTGGGCTCCACCATGACCGGCAGCGACATGTTTATGCTGGAAAGGCTTAATCAGGTTCTGACCGATATCGGCTTTACCGAGTACACCACCAATAACAACTTCGGCACCCTGAACATGTTCCTGCTGACCATGGCGCTGATGATCGGTACCGCGGGCCTGCCCCACGTAATCGTGCGCTTCTTCACCGTGCCGAACGTACGTGATGCACGCAAGTCTGCCGGCTGGGCACTGGTGTTCATCGCCCTGCTCTACACCACTGCGCCAGCAGTAGGTGCCATGGCAATGTATAACCTGGTCAAGACCGTCCACACCGGTGACACCATCGCCGAAGAGACTACCCTCGCCTACGAGGATCGTCCGCAGTGGATGAAGAACTGGGAGCAGACTGGCCTGCTGACCTTCGAGGATAAAAACGACGACGGTCGCATCCAGTTCTACAATGATGGTAATCAGGAATTTGCCCAGTTTGCCGAAGATGAATACGGCTGGAAGGGCAATGAGCTGAACGTTAACCGCGACATCATGGTACTGGCCAATCCCGAGATCGCCAACCTGCCGAACTGGGTTATCGCGCTTATCGCCGCCGGTGGTATCGCCGCGGCACTGTCCACTGCGGCAGGGCTGTTGCTGGTAATCTCCTCCTCCATCTCCCACGACCTGCTCAAGGGCATTATTGCCCCACAGATCTCGGAGAAGGCTGAGCTGATGGCCGGGCGTATCGCGATGACCTTTGCCATCCTGCTGGCCGGTTATCTGGGGCTCAATCCGCCCGGCTTCGCCGCCGAGGTGGTGGCACTGGCCTTCGGTCTGGCCGCCTCCTCGCTGTTCCCGGCACTGATGATGGGGATCTTCTTCAAGAAGATGAACAAGGAAGGGGCGATCGCCGGTATGTTGGCCGGTCTGATCTCCACCCTGCTCTACATCTTCACCTACAAGGGCTTCCTGTTCATCCCGGGCACCAACCTGTTCCCGGATACTGCCGAGTACTGGCTGATGGGTATCAACCCGATCGGCTTCGGTACCATCGGCGCAATCATCAACGTTGTCGTTGCCCTGATTGTGATGAAGATGACCGCCCCAGCGCCTGCGCACATCCAGGCAATGGTGGAAAATGTCCGTGTACCGCGTGGTTCTGGCGGTGCTACTGGCCACTAAGTAATCCATTGTGCCAACCCTGCCCCGCCGCCAGGCGGGGCAATACCCGCATGGCACAATTTGGCGAGGCGTACACTACGCCTCGCCCTTTTTTTAATCGCAGTAACAAGTTGCAAGTGAAAAGATAAAGCGACACCGCACCGATTTATCTTTTCTCTTTCATCTTTTTTACGTACCAGGGGAACGTGATGGACGTTGAACTGATCGAGATCCGCGACTACCTCGCCGAGCATCCGCCCTTTGATCAACTCCCGGACGATCTGGTGGCCGAGCTGCCCCGCCAGATCACCGTGCGTTATCTTCGCCGCGGGGCTGAGTTTCCGCCGGTGGGTGAGGAGCAGGCGGTATGGTTGTTACGCACCGGCGCAGTCGAGTTTCGTGATGGTGATGGCGAGCTAATGGAGCGGCTCAGCGAAGGTGAGCACCACGCCAGCCCCTGCAGTGGTGGCCCTACGCTGCCGGGGCAACAGGGCAAGGTCATCGAGGACAGCCTGTTTTACGTCCTTTCCTGCAGCGCCTTCGAAGCCTTGCGCGAACAATCCCCCGCCTTTAGCAACCACTTCGAAAAAAACCTCCGTGCCCGCTTACAACACGCCATCACCCAACTCCAACAGCACCGTGGTAGTTCCAGCAACTTGATGCATGTCGAGGCAGGCAGCCTGATCAAGCGCGTGCCAATCACCATTAGCGCCGACAAATCCATCCGCCAGGCAGCCGATCTGATGAGTCGCGAGCGCGCCTCCTCACTGCTGGTGGTTGAGGGGGAACAATTGATTGGCATACTCACCGATCGGGATCTGCGCCAACGCTGCATCGCCGCCGGGGTGGACGTGGCCCGCCCGTTAAGCGAGATCATGACCGCCAACCCACAGACCCTGGACAGCCACGCCCCGGCATTTGAGGCACTGATCCAGATGACCCGGCTGCACATCCACCACATGCCGATCGTTGATCAAAAAAACCAGCTCAAGGGGATCATTACCGCCAGCGATATCCTGCATCAACACAACCTCAATACCGTCTCCCTCGCCAGCACCATTCGCCACTGCCAGGGGCTCGACTGTCTGGTTGAGGCCAGCCAACAATTGCCCGAACTACAGGCACAGCTGATCAGTAATGGGATGAATGCGCAACAGCTCACCCGCGCCCTCAGCGCTGTCACCGATGGCATCACCCAACGTCTGCTGGAGCTGGCCGAAGAGACACTCGGACCTCCACCGGTGCCCTATGCCTGGATGGTCGCCGGCTCCCAAGCACGACGTGAACAGACCACGGTCTCGGATCAGGACAATGCGCTACTTCTTAGCGATGATGCCCAGCCCGAGCACGACAAGTATTTTGCCGAACTGGCCCGTTTTGTCAGCGACGGCCTGGCCGCCTGTGGCTTTGTTTATTGTCCTGGCGATGTGATGGCCACCAACCCCACCTGGCGGCAGCCGCGCCGCGTATGGCGCAAATACTTCGATAAGTGGATCAATAGCCCAGAGCCCATGGCCCTGATGCACTCCTGTATCTTCTTTGACATGCGCCCGCTATACGGTGATCTCGAATTATTCAAAGGGATGCAACAGGAGACCCTGGCACAGTGTAAAGACAACACCATCTTTCTTTCCCATATGGCGGCCAATGCACTGCAATACCGACCGCCGCTGGGCTTCTTCCGTCAACTGGTGTTGATCCACGACGGTGAGCACGATGACAGCCTGGATATAAAACATCGCGGCGTGATCCCGGTGGTTGATCTGGCGCGGGTCTACGCCCTCTCCGGTGGCATCGCGGCAATCAACACCCACGATCGACTCAAGGCAGCCGAAGAGCTTGGTGTATTAAGCCACGACGGTGCCCAGGATCTGCAGCACGCATTGGCCTTTATCGCCACCCTGCGCGCCCGCCATCAGGCACAGCAACACATGGATGGCATGGCGATGGACAACTACCTGCGCCCGGACAAACTCACTCGCCCGGAACGGGCCCAGCTCAAGGACGCCTTCTCGATCATCAATACCCTGCAACAGGCGATGGCAGCCCGTTATCAAACCGGTAGAATGCGCTAATGCTTGGTACCTGGCCACTTAACCTTAAACGCAAACGCGAGCTGGCACGGCTCGGCGATAACCCCCTGCGTGAATACTACCAACGCCCCTTCCCCTCCTCGCGCAGTGATAGCCGTGCACTGGAATTTGTCGCCCTGGATCTGGAAACCACCGGCCTTGATCCACAGCAAGATGTAATTCTTAGTATTGGCTTTGTTAATGTGCTGGGGATGCAGATCGATCTGGCCAGTGCGCAGCACCACTTGCTTTGTCCCAACCGCGAAATACCCGAGCAAAGTGCTGTGATCCATTGCATTACCGATGATCAGGCCGCCGGCGGTAAGCGGATCGAAGATGTACTCCCACAACTGTTGCAACAATTGGCCGGACGGGTCATGATCGCACACTTTGCTACGGTGGAATTGACGTTTCTGGATCGGGCCTGCCGACAACTCTACGGGGCGGGATTTAGCATACCGGTAGTGGATACCCAGCGAATCGCCAAACGCTCGCTGGAGCGTCAGGGGCAGGTCATTCGCGGCAGCGACCTTCGCCTGGCGGAGTGTCGTCGCCGTCATGGCCTGCCGCACTACCGCATGCACAATGCACTGAGTGATGCACTGGCCTGTGGCGAACTTTTTTTGGTGCAGCAGGCCCAGTTTGATTGCCGCAAGGCCGTAGCCTTGAAACATTTTTTATGATTTTTTAACACGTGATCGAGGAGAATAAAATCATGTCTGATGTAAAGCTCTACCCGGTTCCCGAGGAGTTTGCCAAGCAGGCAAATATCGATGCGGCCAGTTATGACGAAATGTATCAGCGATCGATCAAGGATCCGGAGGGCTTCTGGGGGGAGCAGGCAGAGAAATTCCTCGATTGGTTCAAGCCCTGGGACAAGGTACTGGATTGGAGCTTCACCGGCGATGTCCACATCAAGTGGTTTGAAGGCGGCAAGCTGAACGTCTCCCACAACTGCATCGATCGCCACCTGCCAGAGAAGGCCGACAAGGTCGCCATCATCTGGGAGGGCGACGACCCCAACACCGACAAAAAGATCACCTACCAGGAGCTTTACAACGAAGTCACCCGGCTGGCCAACGTACTCAAGGCCCGTGGCGTCAAAAAAGGCGATCGCGTCTGCATCTACATGCCAATGATCCCTGAAGCCGCCTACGCCATGCTCGCCTGCACCCGCATCGGCGCGGTGCACTCGGTGGTATTTGGCGGTTTCTCCCCCGAGGCCTTGAAGGATCGCATCCTCGACTCCAACTGCCAGGTGCTGATCACCGCCGACGAGGGGCTGCGCGGTGGCCGCCAGGTGCCACTGAAGGCCAATGCCGACAAGGCGCTGGAGCACTGCCCGAACGTACACAGCGTGCTGGTGGTCAAGCGCACCGGCGGCGATATCACCTGGAACGACAGCCGCGACCTGTGGTACCACGTGCATGTCGAACAGGCCAGCACCGACTGCCCCCCTGAACAGATGGACGCCGAAGACCCACTGTTCATCCTCTACACCTCCGGCTCCACCGGCAAACCCAAGGGCGTGCTGCACACCACCGGCGGTTATCTGCTCTACGCGATGATGACCACCAAATACACCTTCGACCTGCACGAAAACGACGTCTACTGGTGTACTGCCGATGTGGGCTGGGTGACCGGCCACAGCTACCTGGTCTACGGGCCACTGGCCAACGGTGCCACCACCCTGAGCTTCGAGGGCGTGCCCTCCTACCCCGATGCCTCACGCTTCTGGCAGGTGGTGGACAAACACCAGGTAAGCGTGTTCTACACCGCCCCTACCGCCATCCGTGCACTGATGCGCGAAGGCAATGAGCCGGTCACCTCCACTTCTCGCAAGAGCCTGCGCCTGCTGGGCACCGTGGGTGAGCCGATCAACCCCGAGGCCTGGGAGTGGTATTACAACGTAGTCGGTGAGGCGCGCTGCCCCATCGTCGACACCTGGTGGCAAACCGAGACCGGTGGCCACCTGATCACCCCGCTGCCCGGTGCCACCGCCCTCAAGCCTGGCTCCGCCACCCGCCCCTTCTTCGGTGTACAACCGGCCATCGTCGATGCCACCGACGGCACCGTACTGGACGGAGAAGCCGAGGGTGCCCTGGTGATCACCCACCCCTGGCCAGGCCAGATGCGCAGCGTGTATGGCGACCATCAACGCTTCATCGACACCTACTTTGCCACCTACAAAGGCACCTACTTCTCCGGCGACGGTGCCAAGCGCGACGCCGACGGTTACTACTGGATCACCGGGCGCATGGATGACGTTCTCAACGTCTCCGGCCACCGCATGGGTACCGCCGAGGTGGAGAGCGCACTGGTGCTGCACGACCAGGTTGCCGAGGCCGCCGTGGTGGGCTTCCCCCACGACATCAAGGGCCAGGGGATCTACTGCTACGTTACCCTGGTCAAGGATGCCGAGCCCAGCGATGAGCTGAAGAAGGAACTGGTACAACTGGTACGCAAAGAGATCGGCCCGATCGCCTCCCCGGACGTGATCCAGTGGGCCCCCGGTCTGCCCAAGACCCGCTCCGGCAAGATCATGCGCCGCATCCTGCGCAAGATCGCCGCCAACGAGCTGGATACCCTGGGCGACACCTCCACCCTGGCCGAGCCCGCCGTGGTGGAAGATCTGATCGAAAACCGCGCCATCCAGTAAGCCCCTCCTGGGTTGAGATCAAAAAAGGCAGCCTGTTCACACAGGCTGCCTTTTTTTGTGTCAATATATTGCAAATACTCGCACGGATGTATACGTAGCGCGTCTAATACTGGCATTCCCCAACAAGGGCCGAGTACACAGGGTGGGACGAGTAGTTACCTTGGCTATTGGGTTAACAACAGATTCTCAAAGGGCTGATGCTCTTTCCAACGGTAGGTATCAAAGTCCCGACGATCTGTCGAAAGGATACGGCCATGGCCAAGGGTCTCGGCCAGGATCACCAAAGAAGGAGAAGGAGAGGGACACCCACCACTCTACTTGACTCAATCGGAGTACGGAGACAGTCATCAAATAGAATGAGCTCCAGCTACTGTTTGCCGGATTTTTCTCAATAGTACGGATGGAGTTACGCGCCAAAAGGGCTGTTGACGGCCTCAATGGCGTTAGCTTGG
>SLDE01000183.1 GCA_007125455.1 Ectothiorhodospiraceae bacterium | reverse complement strand
TCGGCGGGGACATTGCGCTGCTGGCTGGCATCCCAGTTCCAGGCCTCACGTGGGACGATCTCGTAGGCCGGCACGATGGTGTTGGCGTAGCTGCCCAGTGGCTGGATGTAGTCAGGGGTCTCGTTGGCGATGACGAGGTTGGGATCGTCCAGGGTGTACTCACCAGCACCCGCCTGCTCATTCATGGAGGTGAAGATGCGATGGGCGTTGGCGGTAAGCTCCTTGCCATAGAAGCCTTCGTTGACCTTGGAGCCGTGGCATACGGCGCAAAATGTGCCGACTTGGGTGCCATTGGTGGTATTGACGCGCAGGTAGCGCCAGTTGGGGTTGGATGGGTGTGGATCGTGGCAGCTGACACATTGCAGGATGCCATCACGCAGCAGTTGATCGGGTACATCCGCGATGCGTTCGTTGGGCACCACATTGACCGGATGGGTCATGTGCAGGTAGATGGGTTTTACCCCGGCACCGCCGTCTTCGGTCAGATTATGGCAACCCAGGCAGAGGGCGGAGATACCGTCGATGTTGGTGCCGGTGCGTGGGTTGGGGTGGCTTGGATTGGAGACAGTGAACAGTTTCTGCTCCTTGGCGTAGTGCGGATCATGGCAGCCAAGGCAGTCGAGATCCTGGTGTGGGCCATAGGCCTGACCTGCGGCGGAATAGACCAGGCCGAGGGCGGCCAGCCATAACCAGTGGTGCCACGGGTATCGTTTCATCATGCTTCTCCCCCATTGTTGAGTGCTTATTAGTGTGGAGTCCGGGGGGATGGGGTAAGCACAGATAACCAAACGCTGCCGCTGTCGTGCCAGGGTGGAGAGGGTGCTAGTGAGTGTTCCCTCGCAAAATCCGGTTATGTGTCGTGCGCTGAATCCATCCCGTCCTTAACTTCGCATTCCATCATAACCAGCAAGGGATAATTGTGCAATAACCTTGGTGCGGGTGTGGGGGCTATATAGGCTCCTGGAGGAGGAATTCGCGAAAAGCTTCTGCAATATGTGACAGCCGTTTACCTTTTCGATGGACCAGATACCACTGACGCAGCAGCGGGAAGCCTTCGCAGTCGAGGACTGCCAGGCGTCCCATATCGAGTTCAAGGCCGATGGCGTCCCGTGACATGATCCCCAAGCCCAGCCCGGCCTGCACGCTGTGCTTGATCGCCTCATCGCTGCTGACCTCCATGCTGGTCGTCAGTGAGATCTCGTGCTGATCAAAGAAGCGCTGCATCGCATTGCGAGTGCCGGAGCCCACTTCGCGCAGCAGGAAGGACTCTGCTTCCAGCCGTTGCATCGGGATCCCCTTGACCCCGGCCAATGGGTGATCCGGCGGGGCGATAACCACCAGCGGATTATCCATAAAGGGTGCAGCCTCCAACTCCATGCCGCTGGGTGGTTGCCCCATGATCACCATATCGACCACATTCTCGCCCAACTGATTGAGCAGGCTTAGCCGGATGGTGACACTGAAGATCACATTCACCCCGGGATAGCGCTTGCAGAAGGCTGCCAGCAGGCGTGGGGCGAAATAGTTGGCGGTGGTGGCGACCGAGATGCGTAGCTTGCCACGCCCAAGGCCTTTCAGATTGGCCAGCACCGTCTCCATCTCATCCAGCTGCTGGGCAATGCTGCGGCTGTATTGAAATACCTCCTCACCGGCCTCGGTGAGATAGATCTTCTTGCCCAGTTGCTCGAACAGGCGGCTATCCAGCTGGCTCTCGAGCTGTTTGACCTGCATCGATACGGCCGGTTGCGTCAGGTGCAACTCCTCGGCAGCACGGGTAAAACTTAAGTGTCGAGCCACTGAGGCGAAAACCTTGAGCTGGCGTAGGGTGATATTCATAGCAAGGAGCCGCGACCAATTTACTAGGCGATTAAAGCATATTCCTGCGACAATGGATAACCCAGTCGAGTATGAGAAACATAGCCATGGAAACCCGCGAGTACCTCAAACAACTACGTCAGGACATCGTCTTCAACGAAACCCTGTGCGCTCACCCCCTGACCTTCCACACCACCTGGGGAGTCTTTTCACCGCGGGAGGTCGATGAAGGCTCACGATTGCTGCTGGATCTAATGACCATCCACCCGGCGGATGACTGCCTGGATCTGGGCTGTGGCTACGGGCCGATCGGTATCACCATGGCAAAGCGGGCTCCCCAAGGGCATAGTCTGTTGGTGGACAAGGACTATGTGGCCGTGGATTACGCCAACAAAAACATCCAGCGCAACGGCATAGTCAATGCCGAGGCACGGCTGAGTAATGGCTTTTCCGCTGTGGGCGAGCGCCGTTTCGATGTGATCGCCTCTAACATCCCCGCCAAGGTGGGCAACGAGATGCTCACCCTCTTCATGCATGATGCCCTTGCCCATCTCAAGCCCGGCGGGCGGATCTATGTGGTCACGATCAACGGCCTGCGCCAATACATCAAACGTAACTTCAATGAGGTGTTTGGTAACTACGACAAGCTCAAACAGGGCAAGAGCTACACCGTGGCGATGGCAGTGAAGAGGTAGTTGTCAGGGACAGTGGCTCCATGCCAGGTGACTGACAATCCGGCTTGGCGTAAAACCGCGCAGAGAGCAGGCTTAGTTGTCGCAAGCTCGGATCACTGAACTATAAGTAAATACTTATCATACCAATCATTCCATTTTAATTCCCTTATGTAAGCACTGCGTATATAGTGCCTCCACGTCGCGCAAGATGGCGAGACGAATTGCCTAGATGGCCAACCGGGCCGGGCAAGCATCCCCTAACCGTACTTAGGAGTGATCAAATGGATCAATCTGCACGTTATGCTGACCTCTCTCTGAAAGAAGAGGATCTGATTGCTGGTGGCAAGCACGTACTGTGCGCCTATAAGATGAAGCCGGCTGCCGGTTATGGCTTCCTGGAAGTGGCTGCCCACTTCGCCGCTGAGTCTTCCACCGGTACCAACGTAGAAGTTTGCACCACCGACGAATTCACCAAGGGTGTCGACGCGATTGTTTACCACATCGACGAAGCCACCGAAGAGATGCGCATTGCGTATCCGAACGACCTGTTCGACCGCAACGTCATCGACGGCCGCACCATGCTGGTCTCCTTCCTGACCCTGACCATCGGTAACAACCAGGGTATGGGTGACTGCGCCCATGCCAAGATGTACGATTTCTACATGCCGCCACGCATGCTGCAGCTGTTCGATGGCCCATCCAAGGACATCAGCGACATGTGGCGCATTCTGGGCCGCCCGGTAGAGAACGGTGGCTACATCGCCGGTACCATCATCAAGCCGAAGCTGGGCCTGCGTCCCGAGCCCTTTGCTCACGCGGCCTACCAGTTCTGGCTGGGTGGTGACTTCATCAAGAACGACGAACCCCAGGGTAACCAGGTGTTCTGCCCGATGAAGAAGGTGATCCCGCTGGTGGCCGACGCGATGAAGCGCGCCCAGGACGAAACCGGCCAGGCCAAGCTGTTCTCCGCCAACATCACCGCCGACGACCACAGCGAGATGATCGCCCGTGGCGAATACGTGCTGGAAACCTTCGGTCCTGACGCGGACAAGGTTGCCCTGCTGGTAGACGGTTATGTCGGTGGCCCGGGCATGGTGACCACCGCCCGTCGCTACTTCGCCGATCAGTACCTGCACTATCACCGTGCTGGCCACGGTGCCGTGACCTCCCCGAGCGCCAAGCGCGGCTACACCGCTTTTGTCCTGGCCAAGATGTCCCGTCTGCAGGGTGCTTCCGGTATCCACGTGGGCACCATGGGCTATGGCAAGATGGAAGGCGACGCCTCCGACAAGATCATCGCCTACATGATCGAGCGTGAAGAGTGCCAGGGGCCGGTATACAACCAGAAGTGGTACGGTATGAAGCCCACCACCCCCATCATCTCTGGTGGTATGAATGCCCTGCGTCTGCCTGGCTTCTTCGAGAACCTGGGCCACGGCAACGTGATCAACACCTCCGGTGGCGGTTCCTACGGCCACATCGACAGCCCGGCGGCCGGCGCGATCTCCCTGCGTCAGTCCTACGAGTGCTGGAAGCAGGGTGCCGACCCAATCGAATTCGCGAAGGAACACAAAGAGTTCGCTCGCGCCTTCGAATCCTTCCCGCACGACGCCGACAAGATCTTCCCAGGCTGGCGCGAGAAGTTGGGCGTGCACAAGTAAGCAGCCCATCACCCTGGTTTGCCGCCGCCTGCTCGGGGCGGTATGCCACGGACACAAAAAACCCCGCCTTGGCGGGGTTTTTTGTTGTCCGGAATAACGATCTGCTAAAGGTTACCCAGCCGCATCCCCGGTGTCGGGCTGCTGAGCCAGATGGACACATCATCACCCAGGGTACGCACGGTGCGCCCCATCACGCTGCAAGAGCCTTTGAACCCGGCAAAGGCTCCGCCTCCGGTGCGTCTTCCCGCGGTAAGATCGGCTACCTCTTTGCCGTCCTCATAGAGTTTTGCCTCGATCTCGGTGTATTTGTAGTGGCCGGTGAAGGCGTTGCCACTGCTTTGTGTTTTCATAAAGCGCACCACCAGGTTGCGGCCAGGATCCTCGGCCTGCACACGTGGCACGATCTCGACGTTTACCCCACGGTTCGCAGCGTGTTCGCGGATAAACTCCGGTAGTTGTGTAGCAATTTGGCACTCACGCTGTACTGCCGGATCATTGATCCCCTCGGAGGCATAGGGGGTGGCCTGCTGCACACGAATCACCTCACCGCTGACAACACCTCCAGCAGGATTGGCGACATTGGCAGAAGAGGTCGTTGTGGCCGAGCTTTCGCCGCTGGGACGCGGACTGTTACTACCACAGGCTGCCACGAGCAAGACGACGGCAGTGCCGGCAAGTAATGGACTGATAAAACGCATTGGATACTCCTTTTCTTTGTTATGGGTCGTGACGCAAGCATCGTGCTGCATCGGGAGCAATGCTGCAGGGCGGGATGGGCGCTGTCAAATGCTTGGTGATGCTGAAGCATAAGGCTCTATCTATGCATAAAATCAAAATATTGAATTCTTATTATGATAGACAATGCTTTATACTGCAGCTATCACAGACACGCTAATCGGAGTTGGCATGAGCATCGACAAGCAGCAGTACCTGATCCAGGACGAGCCCTTCTACCAGGCTCAGGACGATGAAGTCACCCTTTACGAGGCGGCCTATCAGGCGCGTCTGCCGGTGATGGTCAAGGGGCCCACCGGTTGCGGTAAATCCCGCTTTATCGAGCACATGGCGTGGAAGCTGGGCAAGCCGCTGGTCACCGTCGCCTGTAACGAAGACATGACCGCCTCCGATCTGGTGGGTCGCTACCTGCTCGACGCCGACGGTACCCGCTGGCTGGATGGCCCGTTGACCATCGCCGCACGGATGGGTGCCATCTGCTATCTGGATGAGGTGGTCGAGGCGCGCCAGGATACCACCGTGGTGATCCACCCCCTCACCGACCACCGGCGCACCCTGCCGCTGGACAAGAAGGGTGAGGTGATCCAGGCCCACCCGGACTTTCAGCTGGTGATCTCCTACAACCCCGGCTACCAAAGCCTGATGAAGGACCTCAAGCAGTCCACCAAGCAGCGTTTTGTGGCGATGGACTTTGACTATGCCAGCGCCGAGGTGGAAGCCGGGATCGTCAGCAAGGAGACCGGCCTTTCCCTGGATGTGGCGCACAAGCTGGTGAAGATCGGCGAGACCGCACGCAACCTCAAGGGCCACGGTCTGGACGAGGGGATCTCTACCCGCCTGCTGGTCTATGCGGCCAGCCTGATGGATAAGGGGGTTGAGCCCAAGGCCGCCTGTCGGATGGCGCTGGTGCGTCCGATCACCGACGACAAAGATATCCGCGAAACCCTCGACCACGCCATCGAGTCGGTTTTTGCATAAAAGATCGTCTTCACCGCAGACGACTACATGGATGTAATCGGTTGGCGATGTCTGGAACATATCGCCCAGGCGCAGAGGATTGGAAAAAGGGAACGGGTTCGCGCCGAACAGGTATTGCTTGCCGTACCCGCCGCTTCATGATGCAGGGTATTTGTACTGTAAAGCCCGAGCCGCCTATGGGTGATCAGATCGCCTGTGGTGATGACAATAGGCCGACCATGGCTTTTCTCTGCATCTCCGCGCCTCTGCGGTAAATTCATTTTTCAGGAAAATGACATGCCACTGAACCCGCAACAGCTTGAGGATTACCGTGCGCAGCTTAGCTGCGGCTTCAAGGAGATCGATGAGTTTTTCCCGAACTACATCAAAGAGGCCACCGCCCTGCTCAGCCCCGCCGGGGTCGATGCCTACCTGGCAGGGGCCAGCCTGATCTGCAGGATCGGGCGCGGGGTCGGGCCGGTACTGTCCTATCTGGAAGAGATGCCCGACGTGGCCGTAGAGGTGGGTGAGGGTACCCTGGAGCTGGTAGCACAGACGGTATGGGAGATGTCGCGTACCCCCAACGGCAAGTCGATACCAGCCTTCGTGCAGAGTATTGGTGCGGTGGCGCGCCGCCTGGGTAGTGAAGACTTACTGCGCGGTTATATCCGGCTGGTGTTCGATTTCATGGAGCGCACCACCACCTCCATCCACGGTTTTCACGCCACCCTGCCCAGCCCCAGCCTGCCGGACTTTCTGGAACGGGCCCCGGACCTACTGGAAACCCTCTCCTGCGGCGGGATGAAGAACTGGGTGGAGTACGGCATACGCAACTATGCCAGCCATCCGGAGCGACAGCGCGACTACTTCACCCTGCAGTCCGCCGATAGCCGCGCGGTGATGCAACGGGAGCGCCATGGCACCCTCTTTATGGATCATGAGCGCCAGCTGGACCTCTATCTGCGTGCGCTATGGCAGGATCACGATCAACTGGTGCCCTACTCCACCGCCTTCGACGAACTGCGCAAGCCGATGCCCTATTATGATGATCTGGGGATCCGCCTGCCCGATGTGTTCGACGACCTGAAGGGGGTAAGTGGGATGGACCGCTACCGTGCGGTGCTGGGTCATGTTGCCGCCCATCGTCGCTGGACCACGCCGATCGTCGCCGACAACTTCAGCCCCTTTCAGCGGGTCGCCATCGAACATCTGGAAGACTCGCGGGTCGAGTATCTGGCGATGAAAGAGTATCCCGGTCTGGGAGCATTGTGGCGGTGTCTGCACCCGCGCCCGGAAGAAGACGCCTGCGATACCGAGAAGGAATCCTGTATCCGCCACCGTCTGGCGATGCTCTCCTGGGCGATCCTGAATCCCCAGGATCACGGCTACCGCAACGAGATGGTGCGCGAGTACTGTGAGCGTTTTCACCAGATAGTTGCCGTGGATGGCTCCAGCACCAAGGCGATCGCCGATCTGGCGATCAGCTTTATCGCCCGTACCCGCCTGCAGTCGGATCAGTCCCCCAAGATCCACTTTACCGATACCGAGGTGGACTACCGCGATGATAACCGCCACATGTGGCGCTTCATCGAAGAGGGTGACGAAGAGGAGATGTTTGACGAAGAACGCAAGCACAACCCGGATCAGGAAGAGCGGGAGGGCCTGCCGCCACGTCACTACAAGGAGTGGGACTATCGCAGCAAGACCTATCGTCCGGACTGGGTCAGCCTGTATGAACACCTGCACCCGAGCGGCGATGCGGGCAAGATTGATCGCCTGCTGGCCAAGCACGATGCACTGGCCAAACAGCTGCGCCGTATTTTGGATCTGCTCAAGCCACAGCAGTTTGTGCGGGTTCGCTATCAGGAGGAGGGGAGCGAACTGGATCTGGACGTGGCGATCCGCTCACTGATCGACTTCAAGGGGGGGGCCAACCCCGATCCACGTATCAACATGAGCCATCGCCACGATGGGCGGGATATCGCCGTGCTGCTGCTGCTGGATCTATCCGCCTCGCTCAATGATATCCCCGAAGGTTGTGACCAGAGCGTGCTGGAGCTCTCCCAAGAGGCGGTGGCGCTGCTGGGTCTGGCCATCGACGGGCTGGGCGACAGCTTCGCCATCGCCGGCTTCTCCTCCAATACTCGCCACGAGGTGCGCTACCAGCACATCAAGGGTTTCTCCGAGAAGTGGGATGATACCGTCAAGGGGCGGTTGGCGGCGATGGAGGCGGGCTATTCCACCCGCATGGGTGGCGCATTGCGCCATGCCGCCCACTACCTGGGGGCACGCCAGGCCGACAAGAAGCTACTACTGGTGCTCACCGACGGGGAACCATCGGATATCGACGTGGACGACGATCGCCTGCTGATCGAGGATGCCCACAAGGCGGTACAAGAGCTGGATCAGGACGGGATCTACACCTACTGCATCAATCTGGATCAGCGTGCCGACGATTACGTTGCTGACATCTTCGGCAAGCAGTACAGCGTGATCGACCGCATCGATCGCCTGCCGGAAAAGCTGCCCAAGCTGTTTATGGCGCTGACCAAGTAGCGTATTTGCGCTAGTCCACCCACAACCCACCCAAGGGCAGCCTGATCGCATCAAAGGGGGCAGCGGCGACCTCGGCTGCCCCCTCGTGGGTAGCGAGCAGCAGCCAGTGGCCACTGCGGTTCTCATACACCTCCAGGGTACGCAGGTCCGGGTCGATCAGCCAGACATGTGCCACCCCACGGGCGGCGTAGATGGGCAGCTTGACCACCCGATCCAGGCGGGCGGTGGAGGGAGAGAGCACCTCGCCGACCCAGTCCGGGGGCAGCTCAAACCAGGCGGTCTCCGGCAGGCGGGGCATGCGCTCACGACGCCAGCCTGCCAGGTCCGCCACCAGCACATCGCCGCCCAGATGTAGCTCCGGCTCATCCAGGATCCACCACCCCCCGGACCGCCCTTCCCCTGATCATAGGGGCCGCCTACTTCAATACCGAGTAGGGAGCTGGCACGTGCATGGCGCGGTGCCGGACGCGGGTTGGTATGCAGTTGCCCGTGGAGCAATTCCGCGACCAAGTGTTCGGGTACCTGGAGCAGGTCCTCATAGGTGGCGGGGCTAGGGAGTGGATGGGCCATATTCTTCTCCTTGCGCGGCTCACATCAATTGTAGCAAAGCCCCGTCGGCAGTACACTGGGATGCCTGCCAACACGCTGGTAAGCCCGATGAGACGCCGTATCCTTGTACTACTACTGCCCCCTTTGCTACTGCTGCTTGTCGCCTGCAGTGAGCACGACGAGCATCGTAACCATCTTGCGCCGGGCGGAGCCGAGCCGGTGGTGCGGGTAAAGGATGAGCGGCGTATCGCCAGAGGGGAGCGGATCTTTGCCCAGCATTGCGTGGTGTGCCACGGTGAGCATGCGGTAGGGGATGCCAACTGGCGCTATCGTGACGAGAGCGGTCAGTTTCCGCCCCCACCACTGAATGGCACCGCGCACGCCTGGCATCATCCCTGGGAAGAATTGCACCAAATCATCCGCGATGGACAGAATAATATGCCCGCCTGGGGAGCTGTGCTTAGCAGCGAGGAGATCGACGACACCATCCACTGGTTCCAGTCGCTATGGTCCGACGAGGTTTACGAGGCCTGGTATCG
>SLDE01000133.1 GCA_007125455.1 Ectothiorhodospiraceae bacterium | reverse complement strand
GGCATCAAGGTGGTGGGGCATGTTTTTAAATCCAGTGGCAAGTGGCAAGTGGCAAGTGGCAAGTGGCAAGTGGCAAGTGGCAAGTGGCAAGATGCTCGATTCCGTCATCCACTGTCAACCGTATTCTGACGCTCCCTTGCTCCCTTGCTCCCTTGCTCCCTTGCTCCCTTGCTCCCTTGCTCCCTTGCCCCTGATTCTAAAGCATCCACTCCGGCAGGATCTGGTCCGGGGGCATTGGCACCACCTTCACCAGCCGTTCATCCCCATTCGGAAAGTGAATGGTTACTTCGGCCTCACTCGCCATCCTTGCCTTGCCGTAACGGGCCACGATGCGGGCTGCCAGCTCAAGATCCTGCTGGGTCGGCTCGCCATCGATCATCGCAAGCGGGCCTGGATGGGAACTACAGTGGAGGTGGATGTACTGCTTCTTGTAACCACTAAGGAAGTTGTTCTCACCCTCCTCGCGACCGATGATGATCTTGAAGTGTGGGGCAGGGCGAATGTGACGACCGACCTTGAGCAGCATGATGTCGTCCATCTCGTATTCGCGCTTGCCACGTGCCTGCCACAGGTCGACCAGTTTACGCGAATAGGCTTCATCGGTAAGAAAGCAGCAGCCGCCAGCCGGGGTGGCCCAGTCATCAAAACCCAGCGCCTTGGCCAGGGCCATTTGCGGTTTGCGATTGCGCCCGGAAAAGCCATAGAGCTTTTCCCGATCCACCCAGCCCTCGCGCTCCGGCAAGGTGGGGGGCAGGTTCTTCCCGCTCAGCGGCCGCAACAGCCGATCCTCCGCACCGGACTCCCGCGCTACTATCGGCATGGTCTCCTTGCGCTGGGACATGGGGCGCTGGCCCACCACCTCACCGGTGATAATGAAGTCAAAGCCGTTCTTCTCGGCCCACTCCAGCGCCTTGTGTACCATAAAGATCTTGCAGTCCAGGCAGGGGTTCATATTGGCCCCATAGCCATGCTTGGGGTTGAGCAACACATCCTTGTACTCTTCCACAATGTCGATAATATGCAGCTTGATCCCCAACTGCTCGGCGCTCCACAGGGCACTGTTGCGCTTGGACTTGCCACTGCTGCGCTTGCGGATCGCGTGGGTGTGGCCCTCGACGCAGAATCCTGTGTAGAAGTTGATCCCCTCCACATGAATCCCCTGCTCCAGGATGACTTTGGCGGCGAGCATGGAGTCGAGTCCGCCCGAGATCAGGGCGACGGCCTTGCGTGCTTGGGTCATGGTGAAAATCTTTTACGGTTGGGGGTTTAGGCAAAATTTTACACCAGTTATGCCCTGCTGGCTAAGTCGAATAAAAAAGCCCGCTTGACTGGACACAACAGGCTACTTGATGCTTAAAATGTGACACTGCTCACAAATACTACCATTCCACCATCACATCATCACGGTATCTTGTCCATGGCCACCTGGGGTTTCGGATTACGCGCAAAGTCTATGCTGGCATTGTTGCTGGCCTGCATACTGGCACTGCTCCCGGCAGGGCTAATCGGCTGGCAGGTATTGGAGGGTGTACGCGCCCACTTCGGTGAGGCCTACGCGCGCAACTTCACCCAACTCAACAGCCAGAACATCCTCGCCCCGGTATCGCGGGACCTGGCTCTAGCGCGTCGCCTTGCCGACTCGGTGCTCTCCCGCCAGTGGCTGATGGAGGAGGGCGACACCGACAAGCGCGAGCTCTTCTTTGCCGAGGCCGAGGGCTACCGCAAGGATTTCAGTAACAACAATTATTTCCTCATCAGCGCTCAGAGCCGCCACTACTACCAAAACGATGATGAGAATCCCCATAGCGATCAGCCTCGCTATTCCCTCGATCCGGATGCAGACAACGATCGCTGGTTCTTCAACATCATGGCTGGGGAAGAAGACTTTAATATCAACGTCAACCCGGATGTGCACCTGGGGGTCACCCGTGTATGGCTCAATGTGGTAGTCAATGATGGGGGGCGTCGCATCGGTCTGGCGGGTACCGGACTGGATCTTACCGGCTTTCTTGATGACTTCATTACCACCAATGAGCCGGGCGTTACCCCCATGCTGATCAGTCGGGATGGTGCTATTCAGGCCCATCCGGACGCCTCACTCATCGCCTACGGTGCTACCGCCGGTGGCAGCAATGATATACAGACCCTGGGTGATTTGCTGCTGGATGACGATGCTCCCCACATGTTGCAGCAGGCCATGGCCCAGGCAGAAACCGATCCTGGCCAGGTTCAGACCCTGTGGGCAGTCCTGAATGGGCGCGAGCAGCTGTTGTCACTGAGCTATATCCCGGAATTGAAATGGCATGTGGTCAGTGCGGTGGATCTGCAGGCGGCCGAGGTGCTGGAAGACTCTTGGCTGAATATCGCCGTGGCCTCGGTGGTGGTGGTGCTGGCGATCCTCTTCCTTGCCTTTGGCTACGCCGTGGAACGGCTGGTCTTGCAGCCCCTGCACCGGCTGCAACAGTCCGCCACTGCCCTGGCGCGGGGTGATTATGAAGTGCGTCTGCCCCAACCGGGCAGAGACGAGCTGGGTGATCTGGGCCGCGCCTTCGGGGTGATGGCCGGACAGATCAAAAACCACACCGAGGAACTCGAAGGCAAAGTACGGGATCGTACCCAGGCACTGGAACAGGCCAATCGCGAGATGGCCGCGACGCAAAAGAAGATCAGCGACTCCATCGACTACGCCAGCCTGATCCAACGCGCCCTGCTGCCCGACAAGCAACTAACCCAGGTACTCGGCCCACACCACTTTGTAATGTGGCACCCCCGCGATGTGGTCGGTGGTGACTTCTACCTGTTCCGCGCCGAACAGGATCGCTACCTGATCGGTGTAGTCGATTGCGCTGGCCACGGCGTACCCGGTGCGCTCATGACCATGCTCGCGCGCGCGGCCTTTGACGATGCGATGAACCGTATCGGCCTCGGATCACCTGCCGCCCTGCTCAGCCACGCCGACGCCACCCTGCGCGAAATGCTCAAACACTCGGAACTGCCCCGCGCCATTGCCACCAACATGGATGCAGGGCTTGCCTGTGTGGACCGCCAGCATAAAACCTTGCGCTATGCCGGGGCCAAGATCAGTCTATACTGTAGCGACGGTGAGCAGATCCACGAGGTCAAGGGTGGTCGTCGGCCACTGTTTGATCGCAAGATCGGCAGCTACCAGGATACCGAAATCACCATGCAAGCGGGTGCTACCTACTACCTGGCCACCGACGGCTACCTGGATCAGGCCGGTGGTGAGCTGGGCTTTGGTTTCGGTGACACCCGCTTTGCCCAGTTGCTACTGGAACACGCCCGCCTGCCGATGGATCAACAGGCCCGTGCGCTGGATGAGGCCATCCAACGCTATCGCGGCGAACACCAGCAGCGTGACGACATCACCGTGCTCTCTTTCCGCATCGACTGACCGGAGTACACATGGAAAACATGGACACCATCGACCTGTTCACCCTCCGTGAACACTTCAACCGCAATCGCATCCTGTTGTGCTTCAATGGCCCCATCTCGCGCAGCCTGATCGAGGAGATTGGTAACGCCCTGAAGAACTACCTACAGGCCGATAACGCCCATCCCTCGGCGGCCATGGACGTCTTTGCCACCTATATCGAGATGACGCAAAACATCCGCCACTACGCCGCTAAGCGTGGCTATAACGATCAAGAGGGTTCGGCCACGGTGGTGGTCGCCAGGGATGAGGATGGCCACTACCTGGTACAGGCTGGCAACATGATCGAGGCCAGCGATGGCGACACACTGCAGGGCATGGTCGACGAATTGGCAGTACTCGACAAGGTAGCACTCAAGGCGCGGTACAAAGAACAGATGCGCAAGCCACGGGATGATGATGCGGTCACCGGTGCCGGGCTTGGGCTAATCGACATCGCGCGCAAGTCGGCTGCCCCATTACAGGCCGATCTCTCCCCGGCGGTAAACGGAAGGCAATTCTTTAGCCTTCGTGCTGTCATCTGACCCATATTTGATATACTGGCCAAATGATGAAAGAACTCAACCTCCCCGGAACACAATCCACCCCCACGGTGACCGGTAACTGGGATGCTGGCCTGCTCAGTATCAGCGGCGACTCCTACCCGGAAAACTCCTTCGAGATGTTCGGCGATATCATCGCCTGGGTGGAGGGCTACCTCGCAGACAGCGATCACCCGCTGCGGGTCGATCTGCGTATCGTCTATATGAATACCAGCTCGGTACGCGCCATGCTGGATATCTTCGACCTGCTGGAAGAGGCCCACCAGCAGGGACGTGACGTCACCGTCAACTGGTATTATGACCCGCGCAACGAGCGAGTGGTCTCACTGGCCGATGAATTCAAGGAAGACTGCAGCTTCACCTTCAACATCGCCCCGGAAAAGGCGGCCTGATGAAAACGGGCGACACCCTGCTCACTGACGATCCTCGATTCATCCAACAGATCGAAGACCTGCTCGCCGATCCCAGCCACCAGGACAACCCGCTACGCGGGCCACTGGCCGCCTTGCTGGAACAAAACCGTAACCAGCAAGAGCGCATGGAACGCTTAGTGCGCATCTCCGATGGCTACCACAGCCTCTCGCGCAACGAAGTTGGCACCCTCAGTCAGCGCTACGATCGGCAGCTGCGCCGCATAGAAAAGCTTTCACGCATCTCTGATCGCTATCAGGAGAGTATGCGCCAGCTCAACATCTCCCTCCGCGAAGCCGCCCTGCACGACCCCCTCACGGGCATGGGCAACCGCCGCTACCTGATGGATCGCCTGCGTGAGGAGGTAGAGCGGGTGCTGCGCAACAACCACAGTTTCTCCCTGGCAATCCTCGATATCGACCACTTTAAACAGGTCAACGACACATTCGGCCACGAAACCGGCGATCAGCTACTATGCGAACTGGCCCACGTCATCCCCGCCACACTGCGCGAGTACGATATCTGTGGCCGCTGGGGTGGGGAAGAATTTCTGATCATCTTTCCCCACACCTCTATAGACGATTCCCGAGAGGTCTCAGAGCGGATCCGATCTACCATCCATCAAGTCACGCTCCCCAGCATCGTAGAGGCCCACCCCATCTCCGCCAGCTTTGGGCTTACCGAATACCATCATGGCGAAGGCTACTCAGAGACCATCAAACGTGCCGACGATGCCCTCTACCGTGCCAAGGAGCTGGGCAGAAACCGTGTCGAAGTCGGCTAAGCGCCCCGACCCCTATTAACCATACCGCCTGCCAAGCTATAATGGCCGACCTAATCTGAACAACCCAAGACAGGTCAGACCTTGAGCGGACAACTCGACACACCCGACGTCAGCACCTTTCAGGGGCTGATCCTCGCGCTGCAACAATACTGGGCCAACCAGGGCTGCGTACTCCTGCAACCTCTGGACATGGAGGTGGGGGCGGGCACCTTTCACCCCGCCACCTTCCTGCGTGCCATCGGCCCGGAACCCTGGGCCACCGCCTATGTGCAGCCTTCACGCCGCCCCACCGATGGTCGCTATGGTGAGAACCCCAATCGCCTGCAGCACTACTATCAGTTCCAGGTGATCATCAAACCCTCGCCACTGGATATCCAGGAACTCTACCTGGGTTCGCTGCGCCACCTGGGCCTCGACCCACTGGAGCACGATATCCGCTTCGTCGAGGACAACTGGGAATCGCCCACCCTGGGTGCCTGGGGGCTGGGCTGGGAGGTATGGCTCAACGGCATGGAGGTGACCCAGTTCACCTACTTCCAGCAGGTGGGCGGCCTCGACTGCCGCCCGGTCACCGGCGAGATCACCTACGGCCTGGAGCGCATCGCCATGTACCTGCAGGGGGTGGAGAGCGTCTACGACCTGGTGTGGACCCGCGGCCCCCACGGCACCGTGACTTATGGTGATGTCTACCATCAGAACGAGGTGGAGCAGAGCACCTACAACTTCGAACACGCCGACGTGCCCTTCCTGTTCAGCCAGTTCGACCACTGTGAACAGCAGAGCCAGAAGCTGATCGAGGCAGGCCTGCCGCTGCCGGCCTACGAGATGGTGCTCAAGGCCTCGCACACCTTCAACCTGCTCGATGCACGCCACGCGATCTCGGTCACCGAACGCCAGCGCTACATTCTACGTGTGCGCGCCCTGGCCCGTGCCGTGGCCCAGGCCTACTACGACACCCGCGAAGGCCTCGGCTTCCCGATGTTACAAACAAAAGGCGATTAGCCACAGAGAGCACTGAGGGCACAGGGTAGTAAACCCCTGCCTTCTATTTATTTTAAGGGTGCATCATGGACGATCGACTTACAGGCAAGATCATTTCCGCTGCCATTGAGGTACACCGCCATCTTGGCCCAGGCTTGCTGGAGTCTGTGTACGAAGAGGCCTTGTGCCATGAGTTCGCTTTGCGGGAAGTCCACTTCATCAGGCAGGCGCCCGTTGATGTGGTTTACAAAGGGGTACGCATCTCCGGGCAGCGCCTGGATTTACTTGTCGCCGATGAAGTCATTGTCGAGCTAAAGGCCGTCTCAAAACTACCCGAGACCGCAATAGCTCAGACGCTCTCCTATTTGAAGGCAACAGGACTTCATCGCGCGTTATTGATCAACTTTGGTGAGAGACGCCTGATAAACGGGGTTAAGCGTCTTTCTCTGTGCCCTCTGTGGCAAAAGGGTTTTTTATAATGACTGCAAAACACGACTTTCTGGTTGAGATCGGCACCGAAGAGCTGCCACCCAAGGCACTACTCAAGCTTTCCAATGCCTTTACCCAAGGTATTCGCGACGGGCTGAGTGACGCTAATCTGGCTTTTGGCGAGGTGAGTTCCTATGCCAGCCCGCGACGTCTGGCGGTCGTGGTACGCGAACTCGACAGCGCCCAGGCCGATAAGGCAGTTGAGCGTCGTGGTCCGGCAGTATCTGCTGCCTTCGACGACGACGGCAACCCCACCAAGGCCACCCAGGGCTTTGCCCGCTCCTGCGGGGTGGAACCAAGCCAACTGGATACCATGGAGACCCCGAAAGGTGCCTGGTTGATCTACCGCTCCACCCAAAGCGGCCAGTCCACCAATAGCCTGTTGCCGGGTATCGTCCAGCAATCACTGGATCGCCTGCCCATCCCCAAACGGATGCGCTGGGGTGCACTGGAGGCGGAGTTTGTGCGCCCGGTACACTGGCTGGTGATGCTATTTGGCGATGAGGTCATCGACTGCGAGATCCTCGCCGCCCGCGCCGGACGCCAGAGCCGTGGCCACCGCTTCCACCACCCGGACCCGCTCACCATCCAGACCCCGACCGGCTATACCGCGCAAATGGAGCAGGCCCATGTCATCGCCGACTTTGCCAGCCGTCGCACGCTAATCCGTGAGCAGGTGAACGAGGCAGCGGCACAGCATGGTGGCAGCGCGGTGATCGATGAGGATCTGCTTGATGAGGTCACAGGCCTGGTGGAATGGCCCCAGGCAGTGGTAGGCAGCTTCGATGCCAGCTTCCTGGAGGTGCCGCCCGAGTGTCTGATCTCGGCAATGAAGGGCCACCAAAAATACTTCCACATGGTGGACGGGGAGGGCAGCTTGATGCCCAACTTCATCACCCTGAGCAACATCGCCTCCCACAATCCCGAGGCAGTGCGCACCGGCAACGAGCGGGTGATCCGCCCACGTCTCACCGACGCCGACTTCTTCTGGCAACAGGATCGTAAACAGTCCCTGGAGCAACGCCTGGAAAGCCTCACCACCGTGGTCTTTCAACAGCGCCTGGGCTCCATCAAGGACAAGTCTGAGCGGGTCGCCGCCGTAGCAGAGGCCATCGCCAAGGCGATCGCCGGCAACCCCGAATATGCGATGCGTGCCGCACTACTGGCCAAATGTGACCTGATGACCGAGATGGTGGGGGAATTCCCTGAACTACAGGGGATCATGGGTCGCTATTACGCCCAGCACGACGGCGAGCCTGCTGAAGTCGCCGTCGCGCTGGACGAACAATACATGCCGCGCTTCGCTGGCGATCAACTACCCGCCAGCAAGACCGGCCAAGCCCTGGCCATCGCCGACAAGCTGGATACCCTGATCGGTATCTTCGGCATCGGTCAGGTGCCCAGTGGCGACAAGGATCCCTTCGCACTGCGCCGCGCGGCCCTCGGTGCACTGCGCATCATCATCGAGCAAGGCCTGGATATTGATCTGTGGGAGATGCTGGAACATGCCGCCGAGGCCAACACCGGGCTGTTCGACAACGACCATGTGATCACCCAAGTGTTCGACTTCATGATGGGTCGTCTCAAGGCCTATTATCAGGATCAGGGGGTCGCCCCCGACAGCTTCGAGGCCGTGCTGGCGCAGCGTCCGGTCCGCCCGCTGGACTTCGACGCACGGGTGCACGCGGTAACTGCCTTCCGTGCCCTGCCCGAGGCCGAGGCCCTGGCAGCGGCCAACAAGCGCATCGCCAATATCCTCAAGAAAACCGAGCAGGCGATCCCCTCATCGGTAGATGAAAAACTACTGCAGGACGCCGCCGAGCAACAATTACAACAGCAGATCAGCGCCATCAGTGCACAGGTAAAGCCGCTGTTTGCCCAGCGAGACTATCAGGCTGCCCTCAAGGCCCTGGCCGGGCTGCGTGACGTGGTCGATAGTTTCTTCGATCAGGTGATGGTCATGGCCGACGACGAGGCCCTGCGCAGCAACCGTCTGGCCCTGCTCAGCCAGCTACGCAACCTGTTCCTGGAAGTGGCCGATCTGTCGTTGTTGCAAGGCTAAGAGTATCTCACCGCATAGGTGCGCAGTGCGCGATGTATATAAGCAGCCAAAAACACGGATATTGTCGTAATTTGGCAGCCATTGGAGTAGATCGGTTCTAAATACTCCTTTTTGCGTCTATGCGGTTAATCTGTTCTTTAGGGAGGATCAATGATGTCCGAGCGTAGTCCTGACTCCTGGCAGTCGATGATGGCCACCATCCAGGCCTTCCATGACAAGCACGATTTTAAGGGCAAGGGTGGTGAGGATCTTACCTATCGTGTCGCGCTGATGAGCGAGGAGCTCGGAGAGATCGCGGCGGCGGTAACCAAGGGCAAGCCCCGTGAACAACTGGCAGAGGAGGTCGCCGATCTATTGATCCTGGTAATGGGGACCGCGATCTCCGCCGAATTCGATCTAAACCAGGCCTTTTGGACTAAAATGGACAAGATCATGCAGCGGGATGCACGCATGATCGATGGTCGTATCCGTGTCTCGGAGTTTCGTGACTGATGCCGCTGATTATCCTCGACCGTGACGGTGTGATTAACCAGGACTCGGACAACTTCATCCGCAGTGTGGATGAGTTCATCCCGCTCCCCGGCAGCCTGGAGGCCATCGCGCGCCTGAATCATGCCGGTTATCAAGTCGCTGTCGCCACCAATCAGTCAGGGATCGGACGCGGCTACTTCGACATTAGCACCCTTAACGCCATGCACGACAAACTACGTCGGGAATTGGCCCAGCTGGGCGGGCATATCGATATCATCGCCTTCTGCCCCCACCCACCCGAAGCCGG
>SLDE01000141.1 GCA_007125455.1 Ectothiorhodospiraceae bacterium | reverse complement strand
GAACAGCAGGTCGGCTTCCAGCCCGTTGTTGTCGCGCCAGAAGTAGAGCTCCGGTGGCTCACCCGCGTTCAGGCGCGCCTTGAGAAACTCGCTCACCACCAGGGTTTCAAACAGGGCGCCACGCAAAGGATGGAGCGCCAACACATCGGTGGTGCGGATTCCCAGCAACCAGCAGGCCAGGCCGACATCGATGAAGTAGAGCTTGGGCGTCTTGACCAGCCGCTTGCCGAAGTTGCGATGGTAGGGTGGCAGCAGAAAGACCAGATCGCTTGCTTCGAGTATCGAGAGCCAGGCCCGTGCGGTGCTGTGGGAGATGCCGGTCTCCCCGGCCAGGGCGCTGAGGTTGAGCAGTTGACCGCTGCGCCCTGCACACAGTCGGAGAAAGCGCTGAAACGCCGAGAGGTCTTGGATGCGGGTGATCTGACGCACATCACGTTCAATGTAAGTGGCGACATAGCTCGCGTACCAATCGCTGGGGTTGATTGGCTGCACATGCTGGGCTGGATAGCTGCCTTGCAGCATTAGTTTGTCCGGCTCCAGGTCGGCGGACTTGGGTAATTCACTTAGTGACAGTGGGAGCAGGCGTGTGAGGCCTACCCGCCCGGCGAGGGATTGGGTGACCCCGGAGAGCAGACCAAACTGTTGTGAACCGGTGAGAATAAAACGCCCAGGTGATCGTCGTTCGTCCACCATCCCTTGCAGCCAGGAGAACAGATCAGGCCAGCGCTGCGCTTCGTCGAAAATCGCCCCATCGGCAAAGCGAGCCAGAAAACCGCGTGGGTCTTCTTCTGCAAAGGCTCGCTCCATGGGGTTTTCCAGGCTGACATAAGGTTTATCAGCAAATAAGGCGCGTACCAGCGTTGTTTTGCCCGATTGTCGTGGTCCGGTAACGGCTACGACGGGAAAGCTGGCTGACAGGCGTTTAAGCGTGGATGATAGATCGCGACTGAGCATGATTTACTATACAATCTGAAAAAGTTTTCGTCAATTTGTATAGAATCAGAGGGGGGTTGCTTGTCCCTTGTCCCTTGCCTAGGGCAAAACCACCGGCTGCGGTGCAATCCAGCCTTCGGCGCGGTGTTCGACTACCACGGTGGTGTAGATCCCGCCACGCACGTTAAACTTGCCAGTCACACGCATGAAGCGGGGTTGGCAGGCAGCAACGAAGTCGTTGAGCATGGTGTTGGTCACCTTCTCGTGGAAGGCGCCTTCCTCACGATAGGACCACATATACATTTTCAAGGACTTAAGCTCAATGCACTGTTGGTCGGCCACATAGTCGATGTGGATGGTGGCGAAGTCCGGTTGGCCGGTCTTGGGGCACAGGCAGGTGAATTCGGGGATGTCGATGCGGATGGTATAATCGCGCTCCGGCATCGGGTTGTCGAAGGTTTCAAGATCTTTGGAGGGCTGGCTAGGCATAATCGGCCTTTCATGGTAGTTTTGTCGGCCCGGAATTGTAGCCCAGTGCATGGCCGCGGGCCAAGGAGATGAGGTGGGAATTTACCTCTCCGATCAAATAACATCCCCCAGGAAGACGAACTAGCCAATGCGCCTAAGCAAGATCAAACTCGCCGGTTTCAAGTCCTTTGTGGACCCGACCACCATCCCGTTCCCGACCAACCTGACCGGGATCATCGGCCCCAATGGCTGTGGCAAGTCCAACACCATCGATGCAGTGCGCTGGGTGATGGGGGAGAGTTCCGCCAAGAATCTGCGTGGCGATTCGATGACCGATGTCATTTTTAATGGCTCTACCACACGCAAGCCGGTCGGCCAGGCCTCGATTGAACTGATCTTCGACAACAGCGACGGCACCCTGGGTGGCCAGTACGCCCAGTATGCCGAGATATCCATCAAGCGTACCGTGACCCGTGATAGCCAGTCCCTTTACCACCTGAACGGTACCCGCTGCCGCCGCCGCGACATCACCGATATCTTCCTCGGGACCGGCCTGGGGCCGCGCAGCTACGCCATCATCGAACAGGGCACCATTTCACGCATTATCGAGGCGCGCCCCGAGGAGCTGCGCGTATTCCTCGAGGAGGCGGCGGGGATCTCCAAGTACAAGGAGCGCCGCAAGGAGACCGAAACCCGCATCCGCCACACCCGCGACAACCTGGATCGCCTCAACGACCTGCGCGAAGAGCTGGACAAGCAGCTCTCCCACCTGCAGCGCCAGGCCACCACGGCCGCGCGCTACAAGGAGCTAAAACAGGAGGAGCGCACCCTCAAGGGGCAATTACAGGCCCTGCGCTGGCGTCAGATCGATCATGAGGCCAGCCTGCAAGAGGCGAAGATCCACGAGCAGGAGACCGCCCTGGAGGCCCAGATCGCCCGTCAGCGCAACGCCGAGGCGCAGATCGAAAGCCGTCGTGAGGCCCATGTGGAGGCCAGCGACCACTTCAATGGCATTCAAAGCGACTACTACGGCATCGGTGCGGATATCGCCCGGTTAGAGCAGACGATCCAGCACGAGCGTGAGCGCTTTAACCAGCAGCGCCAGGACCTGGAGCAGTTGGAGCGCTCCTGGAATGAGGCCCAAAGCCATCAGGACAGTGACCATCGTCGCATCGAGGGGCTGCAAGAGACCTTGCTGGAGTTGGAGCCCGCCGAGGAAGAGGCCCGGGTGGCCGAGGAGATCGCTGCCGCTGCGCTGGTGGAGGCGGAGCAGGCCATGCAAGAGTGGCAGCAGCGTTGGGATAGCTTCAACCAGGACTCCCACGCCCCGGCCCAGACCGCTCAGGTAGAGCGTGCCCGCATTCAGCATCAGGAGCAACAGGTTGGCCAGTTGCAACAGCGCCTGCGACGCCTGGAGGAGGAGCGCCTTAACCTCAATACCGAGGGGCTGGAAGAGGAATTGGCCCTGTTGCGTGAGCAGCTGGCCGAGAGCGAGTTGGGCGAGGCGGGTCTGCAGGAGGCGGTGGATGGCTGTGTCAGCGCCATCACCCAGCAGCGCGAACAGCTCAACCAGGACAGCCGACAGCTGGACGAGATCCGCAGCAAACTCCAGTCCCAGCGAGGTCGCCACGCCTCGCTGGAGGCCCTGCAACAGGCCGCATTGGGCAAGGGCAAGGGGGCGGTGAGCGATTGGCTTGCTGGCCAGGGGCTGGACGAGGCGCGTCGCCTGGCCCAGGGGATCAGCGTGGAGTCGGAGTGGGAACGGGCGCTGGAGTGCGTACTGGGCGACTACCTGGAGGCGGTCTGCATCAATGGCATCGATCCCCTGCTGGGTGCCCTGAGCAGCCTGGAGCAGGGCAGCCTGACCCTGTTCGACACCCAGGCCTCCAATGTGGCCGATACCTCCCACGGCAGTGACATGCTGCTCTCGCGGGTGCAATCCGAATGGCCGCTGGACGGCGTATTGGGCGGGATCCACCTGGCCGACGACCTGCCCGCGGCGCTCGCGTTGCGCCCGCGCCTGGGCGATCACCAATCGGTCATCACCCGCGATGGGGTCTGGCTGGGTCGCCAATGGCTGCGGGTGGTGCGAGATCAGGACGAACACGCCGGGGTACTGCATCGCGAACAGGAGCTGCGCGAACTGGCCGAGTCCATCGAATTGCTGGAACAACAGGCCGAAGAGGTACAGCAACGCCTGGAAGGGGCGCGCCACTCGCTTCGTGAACAAGAGGAGCAGCGCGAGCGCCAGCAGGCGGAGCTGAATGCCGCCCACCGTCGCCACGCCGATCTCAAATCCCAGCTGGGTGCTCGCCAGGCCCGTCTGGAGCAGATCAGTGCACGGCGTGAGCGGCTGGAAAATGAGCATAGCGAGCTGCAGCAGCAGATCGAGCAGACCAACCTGCAAATGGAAACTGCCCGCACCAGCCTGCACGCCGCGCTGGAGCAGATGGAGGACTTCGCCCAGCAGCGTGAAGAGCTCACGGCGCGGCGCGATGCCCTGCGCGACACCCTGGAACAAAACCGCCAACAGGCCCGCCAGGCACGCGACCAGGCCCAGGAGCTGACCGTCAAACTGCGCACCATGCGCACCGAACTGGACAGCACCCGCCAGGGCCTGGAGCGCATGAACCAACAGCTGGACCAACTGGCCGAGCGACGGGAGGAACTGCGCATTGCTCTGGCCCAGGGCGATGAGCCGATCAAGCTGCGTAGCGCCGAGCTTGAGGAGCTGCTGGAAAAACGCATGGTGGTAGAGAATCGTCTCGGCGAGGCCCGTCGCCAGGTGGGGGACATCGAACACGCCATCCGCGAGCTGGAGCTGGAGCGCAACCGCGCCGAACAGCAGGCCCAGTCGATCCGCAGCGGATTGGAATCGCTACGCATCAACGCCCAGGAGAAAAAGGTGCGTCGCCAGAACCTCAAAGAGCGAGTGGTCGAGGCCGGCTTCACCCTGGAAGAGGTGCTGCTGGGCCTGCCAGAGGATAGCGATCCGGTTCAATGGGAGAAGGAACTGGATACCGTGGGCCAACGTATCGCCCGTCTGGGGCCGATCAACCTGGCGGCCATCGACGAATACGAGCAGCAGTCCGAGCGCAAAAAATACCTGGATGATCAGAACGCCGATCTGATGGAGTCCCTGGAGACCCTGGAAAACGCGATCCGCAAGATCGATCGCGAGACCCGTACCCGCTTCAAGGAGACCTTCGACAAGGTGAACAAGGGCCTGCAGGAGAAGTTTCCGCTATTATTTGGTGGGGGGCATGCCTATCTTGAGCTGACTGGCGACGACCTGCTCGATACCGGCGTCACCGTCATGGCGCGCCCACCGGGCAAGCGTAACTCCACCATCCACCTGCTCTCTGGTGGAGAGAAGGCGCTGACTGCCGTGGCGTTGGTGTTCTCTATCTTTGAACTCAACCCCTCGCCGTTTTGTATGCTCGATGAGGTGGATGCACCGCTGGACGAGGCCAACGTGGGCCGTTTCTGTCGCCTGGTAAAAGAGATGTCGGAGCGAGTGCAGTTCATCTTCATTACCCACAACAAGGCCACCATGGAGTTGGCCACTACCCTGACCGGTGTGACCATGCACGAGCCCGGCGTTTCGCGTATCGTAGCGGTAGACGTGGACGAAGCGGTACAGCTGGCGGCCGTGTAGGAGGTGTTATGGACGTATTGCGAACCATCCTGATCATTATTGGTGTCATCCTCATCGCCGGGATCTATCTGGCCGAGCCGCTCAAGCGTCGCTGGGAACAGTGGCAGGAGCAACGCGCCCACAACAAGGGCCACAACGATCAGACCTTTGACAGCGACGAGGCATTGGGGCTACGCCCCTCGCGCGAAGAGGAGCTGCCCGATGAGTGGGTGGGCAGTGCCTATATCGTCAACCGGGACGACAGCCCCTCCAGTGACGCACTGGACGATCTCAAGGGCATGGGGCGCGGCAACGATCCGCTGGATGTGGACTTAAGCCTGCGTACCGACGATAGCGAACCCGAGCTGGAACGCAAGCCCGCTACCGCCCCCAAACAGCCCGACGAGGTGATTGTCCTCACCCTGATGGCCCAGAAGGGGAAGCGTCTGCGTGGGCCAGTGCTGCTCAAGGCGCTGCAGGATGCCGACCTGGCCCACGGTGAGATGCAGATCTTCCACTACACCCCCGAGGGCCACCCCCATCCGCTGTTTAGCGTGGCCAACATCCTCGAACCCGGCCACTTCGTGATGTCCGAAATGGTGGAAATGGAGACCCCCGGCGTCGCCCTGTTCATGCAATTGCCCGCCGCCATCGACGGCGCCGAGGCCTGGGCGGCGATGCACCAGCGCGCCGCGCAGATGGCCAAGGTCCTTAAGGCCGACCTCTGTGACGCCCAACGCCGCCCGCTGGACGAGGAGGGGCTGTTGAGGCTGGAGCAGCAGGCGGCGGGTTTCAAGGCGGTATAGAGCTTACCGCAGAGGTGCGGAGGTGCAGAGGGTTGGTGCGCGTCCGCAGAAGCAAAGCCTGTTTAGTCTATTCGAGATCCCGATGAGCATCCCTGAAGCCGCTCTACAACGTGCCGCCGTGCTGCGCGAGCAGCTGGCCGAGCATAATTACCGCTATTATGTGCTGGACGAGCCGTCCATTCCCGATGCGGAATACGACCGCCTGTTCGCCGAGTTGCAGCAACTGGAGGCGGACTACCCTGAGCTGATCGGCCCGGATTCACCCACCCAGCGGGTCGGCGGTGCACCGCTGTCTGTGTTTGATGAAGTGCAACATACCGTTCCGATGCTCTCTTTGGGTAATGTCTTCAGTGAAGGAGAGCTGCGCGACTTCGATCGGCGCGTGCGCGAGGGCTTGGGCCATGAGCAGATCCGCTACTGTGTGGAGCCCAAGCTGGACGGGCTGGCGATCAGCCTGCGTTACGAGCAGGGGGTGTTGGTACGCGCCGCCACCCGTGGTGACGGTCACAGCGGTGAGGATGTCACCGCCAATGTACGCACCATCACCTCACTGCCGCTGCGTTTGCGCGGTGCCCACCCCGCTGTATTGGAGGTGCGCGGTGAGGTCTTTATGCCGCGTGATGGCTTTGAGGCCTTGAACCAGCGCCAGCGAGAGCAGGGCAACAAGACCTTTGCCAATCCGCGCAATGCAGCAGCGGGCTCGCTGCGTCAATTGGATCCCCGTATCACCGCCACTCGCCCGCTGCGGATCTATTGCTATGGTGTGGGTGTGGTCGAGGGGGCAGAGCTGCCCGATAGCCACTACCGGATCCTGCAGTCGCTACGCGACTGGGGGCTGCCGGTCAGCCCGGAGATCCGGGTGGTCGAGGGGGTTGAGAACTGCCTGGCGTATTACGAAACCATCGGCCAAGGTCGCGATAGCCTGCCCTACGACATCGATGGGGTGGTCTATAAAGTAGATAGCATCCCCCAGCAACAGGAGTTGGGCTTTGTCTCCCGCGCACCGCGCTGGGCCATCGCCCACAAGTTCCCCGCCCAGGAAGAGCTGACCGTGATCGAGGCGGTGGAGTGGCAGGTGGGCCGTACCGGCGCACTCACCCCGGTGGCCCGGCTGCGCCCGGTGGCGGTGGGTGGGGTGACGGTGAGCAACGCCACCCTGCATAACCTGGATGAGTTGCGGCGCAAGGATGTACATATCGGCGACACCGCTATCGTGCGCCGCGCCGGGGATGTGATCCCCGAGGTGGTCGGGGTGTTGGCCGAACGTCGCCCGCCGGATGCACCGATGCCCAAGCTGCCCACCCATTGCCCGATCTGTGACGCCGATGTCCTGCGTGCGGAAGGGGAGAGCGTGGCCCGCTGTAGCGGCGGACTTTACTGTCCGGCCCAGCGCAAGGAGGCCCTCAAACACTTCGCCTCGCGCAAGGCGATGGATATCGACGGATTGGGGGATAAACTGGTGGAGCAGTTGGTGGAGGCGGATTTGCTGCACGATCCTGCCGATATCTTCAGCCTCGACACGCAGCAGGTGGCTGGCCTGGAGCGGATGGGGGAGAAGTCGGCACAAAACCTTATCCAGGCCATTGAACGCAGCAAGGCCACCACTTTGCCTCGTTTTCTCTTCGCCATGGGGATCCGCGAGGTGGGAGAGGCCACCGCCGCCAATCTGGCGCAGCACTTCGGCAGCCTGGAGGCCATCGAAGCCGCCAGCGAAGAGGCGCTACTGGCGGTGGATGATGTCGGCCCCATCGTCGCCAAGCACATCCACGGCTTCTTCGCCCAGCCCCATAACCGTGAGGTGATCGAACGCCTGCGTGCCGAGGGGGTCAAATGGCCAGAGGTGGCGCGTCCCAGCGCCGAGCAACAACCCCTGCTGGGGCAGACCTTTGTGCTCACCGGCACCCTCGCGATGAGCCGTGATGAGGCCAAGCAGGCCCTGCAGGCGTTGGGCGCCAAGGTGGCGGGCAGTGTCTCGAAAAAGACCACCGTAGTAGTCGCCGGCGAGGCCGCCGGCTCCAAACTGACCAAGGCCGAGCAACTGGGCGTTGAGATCTGGGACGAGGCACGCCTGCGACAGTTGCTGGATGAGTATTCCTGAAAAAAGAGATTTCAACGCAGAGGGCGCGGAGATCGCCGAGGGGGTATATGGCAAGGAGAAACTCCGTTCACCACAGGATTGAACCTGCCCTCGCGTGCCTTGGTTGTGTTATTTTAGGTGTGGAGTTTTTGTTGTTCTCTCTGTGTACTCTGCGATCTCTGCGTTGAATATTTCATTATCAAGGAACTGCTGATGTTTAACTTTAGCCCCTTTGCTATCGCCCGTTTGCCGCAGATCCTTTTTGGCGCGGGCAGTTTGGAACAATTGCCCGCCCTGCTGGCCGGACTGGGCAAGCGGGTGTTGCTGGTGACCGGCCAGAGCAGCTTTTGCAACAGCCCCCACTGGGATCGCCTGCTGGATGGCCTGGTCGAACAGGGGCTGGATTATGTGCATGTGCGCATCGACGGTGAACCCTCGCCGCAGCGCATCGACGAGGTGGTGGCCGAATACCACCCACAGGGGATCACCGTGGTGGCGGGGATCGGCGGCGGCAGTGTGCTGGATGCGGCCAAGGCCATCGCCGCGCTGTTGCCCCACGGCAATTCGGTGCTGGATCACCTGGAGGATGTGGGGCGCGGTTTACCCTATCCGGGCGATCCGCTGCCGTTGATCGCCGTGCCCACCACCGCCGGTACCGGCAGTGAGGCGACCAAGAACGCAGTGCTTTCTGAGCAGGGGCGCGGTGGTTACAAAAAGTCCTTTCGTCACGACAGTATGGTGGCCCATACGGCGATCATCGACCCGCAACTCCTGGCGGCCTGCCCCCAGCCCTTGATGGCCGCCCAGGGGATGGATGCCTTTACCCAGCTGCTGGAATCGCTGGTCTCCCTGCGCAGCAACCCCTTTACCGATGCACTGGCCTGGAGCGGGATCGAGGCGGTGGCCGAGGGCTTTATGCTGGCTACCGGGCAGGCGCAGGGGGATGCCGCCCACGGGCGCGCCTGCATGGCCTACGCGGCACTGATATCCGGGATCTGTCTGGCCCAGACCGGGTTGGGATCGGTGCACGGTCTGGCGCAACCGCTGGGTTCGCTGCACGGGGTGCCCCATGGCGTGGCCTGTGGCACCACTCTGGCCGAGGCGACGGCGGTGAACATCCAGGCACTCAAGGAGCGCGACGGGGGCAGCGCGGCGCTGGAAAAATATGCCAGGGCGGGACGCCTGTTGGCGGGCCAGGATACGCTGCCGCAGGATGCCGCGCTCAACGCCTTGCTGGAGGTGTTACAGGGCTGGTGCGAACGCCTGGCGCTCCCGCGTCTGTCCCATTATGGGGTTCGGGCCGACGATGTGCCCTTGATCGTCGCCCACTCGCGCAATAACAGCATGAAGACCAATCCGGTGCTGCTCAGTGATGACGAGATCGCCACCATCGTCGAGGCGCGGATCTGACGAGTGACTAGCTGTCACAGAGTCCTAGCAGGCTGTTGAAATTCGCTCAGGCGAGTGCGAGAGAAGGCAAAAAATGGCGAAAAAGCGGAGTTTACAAGGAGTAAATGAGCATTTTGAGCCATTTTTTAACGCACTATCGCGCCGCATGAGTAGAATTTCAACAGCCTG
>SLDE01000265.1 GCA_007125455.1 Ectothiorhodospiraceae bacterium | reverse complement strand
GCCAGAAGAAGGATGATGTGGAGCTTGCCAAGAGCAACATCCTGCTTATCGGTCCCACCGGCAGTGGCAAGACCCTGTTGGCTGAGACCTTGGCGCGCTTGCTGAATGTGCCCTTCACCATCGCCGATGCGACCACCCTCACCGAGGCGGGTTACGTGGGCGAAGATGTGGAGAACATCATCCAGAAGCTGCTGCAAAAGTGCGACTACGACGTGGACAAGGCCCAGACCGGCATTGTCTATATCGACGAGATCGACAAGATCTCACGCAAGTCGGACAACCCATCCATCACCCGCGATGTATCGGGTGAAGGGGTGCAGCAGGCACTGCTCAAGCTGATCGAGGGCACCGTTGCCTCGGTACCGCCGCAGGGTGGCCGCAAACATCCCCAGCAGGAGTTCCTGCAGGTGAATACGGCCAACATCCTCTTTATCTGTGGTGGTGCCTTTGCCGGGCTGGAGCGGGTGATCCGCAACCGCTCAGAGAAGGGCGGGATCGGCTTCTCTGCCGAGGTCAAGAGCAAGAGCGAAGAGAAGAACGCCGGTGAGGTATTGCACGAAATGGAGCCTGAGGATCTGGTGCAATACGGCCTGATCCCGGAGTTCGTTGGTCGTCTGCCGGTACACGCCACGCTGGAAGAGCTGGACGAGGATGCGTTGATCTCCATTCTTACCGAACCCAAGAATGCCTTGGTCAAGCAGTATGGCAAGTTGTTCGAGATGGAAGGGGTGGATCTGGAGTTCCGCGAAGAGGCCCTGCGTGCCGTAGCCCGCAAGGCAATGAAGCGCAAGACCGGTGCCCGTGGGCTGCGCTCCATTCTGGAGAATATCTTGCTCGATACCATGTACGATCTGCCCTCTTTGGAGGGGGTCCACAAGGTCGTGGTGGACGATGGGGTCATCGAAGGCGAATCCGAGCCTCTGCTGCTCTACGAGACTGCTGAGCAGGGTGCTGCCAGGGCCTCTGCTGAATGATGGCAACTTGGCTGTAAAGAGGGGGCGGTTTGAACCGCCCCCTTTTTCGTATGGCTTGATTCATCCTGCAAATGTCCACATCATATAATGGTGTCCTGCCGAACCGGGTTCGTGCGATTGCCCGGCAGTGACTAGCCCCCCACGCACAAATTGCCGAATTGAGAGGTGTATCCCATGGACACAGAGAACAAGACCGGTCAGCCCGTCGCCGAGATGATGGAGCTGCCGGTGCTGCCGCTGCGCGATGTGGTGGTCTACCCCCATATGGTTATCCCGCTGTTTGTGGGCCGTGACAAGTCCATCCGCGCCCTGGAGGCAGCGATGGAGGCCGACAAAGAGATCCTGTTGGTGGCGCAGAAGGCCGCCTCCGAGGATGACCCCACTGTCGATGATATCTACCGGGTCGGTACGCTCTCCAGCATCCTGCAGCTGCTCAAACTACCCGATGGCACCGTCAAGGTGTTGGTGGAGGGCAGTCGTCGTGCGCGCATCGAGTCATTTATCGACACCGAGGAATACTTCGCCGCCCAGATCGCCCCGCTGGAAACCCTGCTGATGGATGAGCGCGAGGCGGAGGTGCTTTCCCGTTCGGTGCTTAATCAGTTCGATCAGTACGTCAAACTGAACAAGAAGATCCCCCCTGAGGTGCTCAGCTCGCTCTCCGGGATCGATGATCCCCATCGCATGGTCGACACCATCGCCGCGCATATGTCGCTGAAGATCGAAGAAAAGCAGGAGATCCTGGAGATCGACGGTCTGCGCGAGCGCTTTGAGCATCTGCTGGCACTGATCGAGTCCGAATTGGATCTGCTACAGGTAGAAAAGCGCATCCGTGGCCGCGTTAAACGCCAGATGGAGAAGAGTCAGCGCGAGTATTACCTTAACGAACAGATGAAGGCGATTCAGAAGGAGTTGGGCGAGCTGGATGAGGCCCCCAACGAGATCGAAGAGCTGGAGCAGAAGATTGAAAAGGCAGGCATGTCTGCCGAGGCGAAGAAGAAGGTCTCCGCCGAGCTGAACAAACTCAAGATGATGTCGCCTATGTCTGCCGAGGCGACCGTGGTGCGTAATTACATCGACTGGCTGGTTCAGGTGCCGTGGAAGAAAAAGTCCAAGGTGCGCCACGATATTACTTTGGCCGAACAGGTGCTCGATGAGGACCACTACGGCCTGGATAAGGTCAAGGAGCGTATCCTGGAGTATCTGGCGGTGCAAAAGCGCGTCAAGAAGCTCAAGGGGCCAATTCTGTGCCTGGTGGGGCCACCCGGCGTGGGCAAGACCTCGCTCGGTCAGTCCATTGCCCGTGCCACCAACCGTAAATTTATCCGCATGGCGCTGGGCGGGGTACGTGACGAGGCCGAGATCCGTGGCCATCGCCGTACCTATATCGGCTCCATGCCGGGCAAGATCATCCAGAATCTTTCCAAGGTAGGCACCCGCAATCCGCTCTTCCTGCTGGATGAGATCGACAAGATGGCCTCGGACTTCCGTGGTGATCCGGCCTCGGCCTTATTGGAGGTGCTGGACCCGGAACAGAATCATACCTTCAGCGATCATTACATGGAGGTGGATTACGATCTCTCCGATGTGATGTTTATTGCCACCTCTAACTCCATGAATATCCCCGGCCCACTGCTGGATCGCATGGAGGTGATCCGCATTCCAGGGTATACCGAGGACGAAAAACTCAATATTGCCAAGCGCTACCTGCTGCCCAAGGAGCAGAAGGCCAACGGCATTGGTGAGGATGAGTTGCAGATCACCGATGGGGCGATCCTCGATGTGATCCGCTATTATACCCGTGAGGCGGGCGTACGCAGCCTGCAGCGTGAGCTGGCCAAGATCTGCCGTAAGGTGGTCAAACAGCTGGTACAGGACGGCGAGAGCCGTCAGGTGAGCGTTGCGCCGGATACCCTGGATAGTTATCTGGGGGTTCGCCGTTTCCGCTATGGTCTGGCCGAAGAAAAAGACCAGATTGGCCAAGTCACCGGGCTGGCCTGGACCGAGGTAGGTGGCGAACTGCTGAGTATCGAAACCGCCGTGGTGCCCGGCAAGGGCAAGCACGTCATCACCGGGCAGCTCGGTGATGTGATGAAGGAGTCGATCCAGGCAGCGATGAGTGTGGTGCGCAGTCGTGCCGCGGGTCTGGGGATCCGTCCGGACTTCTATGAGAACAAGGACATTCACATCCACGTACCCGAAGGGGCGATCCCCAAGGATGGCCCCAGCGCCGGGATCGGCATGTGTACCGCATTGGTCTCCGCGCTCACGGGGATCGCCGTACGGGCCGATGTGGCGATGACCGGCGAAATCACCCTGCGTGGTGAGGTGCTGCCCATCGGTGGTCTCAAAGAGAAACTGCTGGCCGCGCATCGGGGGGGGATCAAGACCGTGCTCATCCCGGAAGAAAACCGGCGTAACCTGGAAGAGGTGCCCGATAATATCAAGGGCAAGCTCGAGATCCTTCCGGTGCAATGGATCGATGAGGTGATCGACATCGCCCTGGTGCACAAGCCCGAGCCACTGGCCGAGGATGAACTACCAGAGCCGAGTGCCAAATCCGCAGCAGATAAGGCCAGCGCCATTCAGACCCATTGATTTCCTTGTCCCGAAAGGACAAAAGAGATGATACAGCGGGCGAATACAAAAGGGATTCTGGCGTGTTGCGGACGTTTTTTTTACCTTAAATATACTCGCTAAGTGCTTAATCTTGATTGGAATGAGCGCCAAAGTGTACAAACAATAAGCAACGCTTGCTTGACAGTGTAAATAGGCTGTTGGTATAACAGCCGCCTAGTATTTCACAGGCCGGGTTGCGCAAAGCAGCGCGGTCATTTCTTAGGAATAGGCGCGACCTCAACGAGGCGGCCAGATTAGATAAAGAAAGGGGAACATCAGTGAATAAATCCGAAATGATTGACGCGATTGCATCCGGTGCAGACATCTCCAAGGCTGCCGCTGGCCGTGCACTGGATTCCATGGTAGAAGCCGTTACCGACGCACTGAAAAAGGGCGACACCGTCAACCTGGTAGGCTTTGGCAGCTTCATGGTTCGCGAACGCGCTGCGCGTACCGGTCGTAACCCGCGCACTGGCGAAACCATCAACATCGCCGCCGCAAAGAATCCCAGCTTCAAGGCTGGTAAAGCGCTGAAGGATGCAGTAAACTAGCGCGCCTCTTGAGTCATTGGGTGCTTAGCTCAGCTGGGAGAGCATCGCCCTTACAAGGCGAGGGTCGCAGGTTCGATCCCTGCAGCACCCACCATCAAGACTCAATCGTTTTTGGAGCGGTAGTTCAGTTGGTTAGAATACCGGCCTGTCACGCCGGGGGTCGCGGGTTCGAGTCCCGTCCGCTCCGCCATACGAAAGAAAAGGGCGCATCATGTATGCGCCCTTTTTTTTAGCTCGATTTAGCGTTTTGGTTTAATCAAATTTAATGGCAACAGGGTCGTCGTCCACACATGCTTAATTATATTCGTAGCCGCGCCCAGGGCTGGGTTGCCTGGGTCATCGTTGGCATCATCACCGTGCCGTTTGCCCTTTGGGGGATCCACAACTACGTTGGTGGTGGTGGGCCGACCTACCTCGCCAAGGTGGGGGATGCTGAGATCGGTCAGGCAAGGTTTGAAGAGACCTACCAACAGCAACGTCAGCAATTCATGCAGATGTTCGGCGGCGAGTTGCCAGAGATGTTCAGCGAGCAGATGCTACGCGCCCAGGTTCTCGAACAGATGATCGAGCAGGAGGTGCTGGTGCAGCAGGCGATTGAACAAAAGATGCGTATCAGCAATCGCCAACTGGCCCAGGTGATCCGTGGTGTGGAGGTATTCCACGATAACGGTGCCTTCTCCCAGGAGCGCTACGTGGATATCCTGCGCCGCCAGGCGATGACCCCGGCAGGTTTTGAGCAACGCCTCTACCGTGACCTGCTAGCCGAGCAGATGGAAAGCGCCTTCCTCGGCAGCGCCTTCACCACCACAGCACAGCTAGACCAGATGCTGCGCCTTGATCTACAACAGCGCGAGTTGAGTTGGTTGCAGATCCCCGCCAATGATTTTATTGCCCAGCTGGATATCTCCGACGCAGAGATTGAGCAGTGGTATCAGGCCAACCAGGAGCGATTCCAGACCCCCGAGCAAGTGCGGCTTGACTATCTGGAATTGCGCGCCGAGGATTTCTTCCGTGATATCGACGTGGATGAAGAGGAGCTTCGTATTCGCTACGAAAGCCGCATCGACACATACCGCAGTCCGGAAGAGCGCCGCGCCAGCCATATCCTGGTACAGATCGAAGATAGTCCCTCTGATGCCCAGGTACGTAGTGCACGTCAGCGGGCCGAGCAGATCCTTGCACGGATCCGCGATGGCGAAGACTTCGCCACCCTTGCGGTAGAAGAGTCCGACGATACCGGCTCTGCCGCCCAGGGGGGCGATCTCGGCTTCTTCGGTCGTGGTGTCATGGTAGCCAGTTTTGAAGACGTCGCCTTTGCCATGGAAGAAGGCCAGGTCAGCGAACTGGTGCGCAGCCCGTTCGGCTTTCACATCATTCGTCTGGAAGAAGTGCGCGGAGGTGAGGTGAAACCCTTTGCCGAGCTACGTGATGATCTGGAGCGTGAGCTGCGCCAGGAGATCGGCAACCGCCGCTTCCTGGATGCCTTCGAAGAGCTGGCCAGTTATACCTATGAGCAGCCCGATACCCTGAGTACTGCCGCCGAGGAGCTGGGCCTGCCGATCCAGACCTCCGATGTCATCACCCGTCAGGGCGGTCCTGGGATCGGTTCCCACGGCATGGTGGTGCAGGCCGCATTCTCTGACGATGTGCTACAGCGTGAGGTGAACAGCGATCCTATCGAAATCACCCGTGACCACGTCGTCGTGCTGCGTGTGAACGAGCACCAGCCCGCCGCTGTACGCCCGCTGGACGAGGTGCGTGATGACGTGATAGCCGTGTTGCAGCGCGAGCGTAGCACCGAGCTGGCCCGTGAGCTGGCCGGTCGGGTCAAGGCCGCCGTGGATGACGGTCAGGTGGCGATGCAAGCCGCCGAGGCCTTCGGTTACCGCTGGTCGGTGCCATCCCTTATTGAGCGGGATAACCGTGAGCTCAATCCCATGGTGCTCGATACCGCCTTCAATATGCCCCGTCCAGCGCAGGGCGGACACGCGATGCGCCTGGTTGAGGGCAACAACGGTGATCAGTTCCTGATCAAGTTGCACCAAGTGGTTGACGGTGATCCTGCCCAGGCGAGCGAACAGCAGCGTCAACGTGTGGAAGAGATGTTACTTCGCGCCGAAGCCAATGTGGTGGCCAATGGTATGCTTGCCTCTATGCGTGAGCGTACCGATATCACTATCCGTCGCCAGGCAAGAGATTAGCTGCTGGGGGGTAGGGAATAGGGAATAGGGAATAGGGAGTTGACACAGGGGTGTGGCCAAATGACACTTTCCCACTTCCCACTTCCCACTTCCCACTTCCCACTTCCCACTTCCCACTTCCCGCTTCCCGCTTCCCACTTCCCTACAACTCACCCTTTCACGTAGGCATCTGCCATCATCGATTCGGGTAACTCGCCAGCCTGCTCTGGTGGTGCATAGGGAACCCCCATAGCCTCTTCCTCGCTCAGCTTGAAGAAGGCGACCGATTCTTGCAGTTGACTGGCATTGTTGGTCAGTTGATCTGCCGTTGCCGATAGCTCCTCTGATGAGGAGGCATTGAATTGTGTTGTTTGGGTTAGTTGGGTCATCGATGCATTGATCTGGCGTACCCCGGTGGCCTGTTCACTGGAGGCGGCGGCGATCTCTTGCACCAGTTCAGATGCCTTTTGGATGGAGGGCACGATCTGGCCGAGTCGCTCTCCAGTGTTCTCTGCCAGGGATACACTGTTGGCCGCCACATCACCGATCTCCCTTGCCGCTGACTGGCTACGCTCCGCCAGCTTTCTCACCTCGGCGGCCACAACGGCGAATCCCTTACCATGTTCACCTGCACGCGCTGCCTCTATCGCGGCGTTCAGCGCCAGCAGGTTGGTTTGGTAGGCAATATCGTCGATGATACCGATCTTCTCGGCGATACTCTTCATCGCCTCAACGGTTTCTTTGACCGCCTCGCCGCCTTCGGTGGCATCCCGTGCTGCGGCAGTGGAGATCTCGTTAGTCACCTTGGCATTATCGGCATTTTGTTCTATCGAGGCGGAGATCTGTTCAACGGATGCGGTGGTCTGCTCCACTCCAGCGGCCTGTTCAGTGGATGATTGGCTGAGTGACTGCGCGGCCGAGGCGATCTCTTCTGCCGAGGCGAGTACCGACTCGGATCCCTGGTGGATCCCCCGCATCACCTCAGAGATCTTTTGGCTCATGCTGTGCATAGCACGCAGTAGCAGGCCGGTTTCATCCTTGGCGCTGCTGTCGATGCGCACACTGAAGTCACCGCGTGCCAGGTGGTTGGCAACATCTACAGCACGACCGATCGGGCGGGTGATGCTGCGGCTGATCATGGTGGCCATAAACACGGTAAGTACCAGTGCGACGATCGCGATGACTATCGTCGCGATCCGGGAATTCGTCGCCACCGCATTACTGATCCCCAGCAAGGTATGCCGCTCTTCACCCAGGTAGTTGCCCACGTCGGCCAACAGCTCGCGCAGTTCGTCAAGGTATTGCGAGGACTCCTCACGGTAAACCCGTGTCGCCTCATCGAAGCGGCCCTGGGCCGCCAGCTCGTTGATGCGCTCTGCGGATTGATGCAGTTGCTGGTGTGGACTGTCGATGGCCGTGAACAGTTGGCGGAATTCCGGTGAGGCGTTATCCAGGGCACCGCTTTGCTGGTAGTTGACATACCACTGGCCAAAGTCACATTGGGTGTGATCCAGTTCTCCGGTAAATGGGGCGCGGATCATCAGACTGTTCATCAAGGTGTTTGACCAGACCAGATGATCGACCTCTTTCTCGATGTAGTGCAGCCCCTCTTCGGCAATCTTGTTCACTTCTTGATTGGTAGCGGTTATTCGTTCCATGGAGAGAAACATGGTCAGTCCACCGACCAGCATGATGATCAATATAATGCCAAAGCCCAGTTGAAGCTTTCTGGCAATGGTGAGTGTGATTGCGGCCATTAACCCATCCCCTTTGTGGTATTTAATCATTCACCAGGAAGGCTAGTTGGCAAACAGGCGGCTGCCTGTAGGGGCTAGCCCTAAACCACAGGCGCTTTAACAGGCTGTTAAGAAGCTCCCCTAAAGCTGCAGGGTGCTGGCTATAGGTGCTTGAAATGTAGGGGATATGGGCTAATCTTTTTTTGTAGGGGAAGGAAATGCCACTTTTTTTTGGCGATGCTTTTCGCCATGCCCTGTCTGGTACCCGTCTTAGCACTGCCATTTGCTGGCTTGAGGATTTTCTGTTGCCTTAAGGCAACTGGGGAGGATTAACATGAATATGCCTTGCCGTGTGATGATCGTAGATGATCACAAGATTGTTCAATATGCGATGTCTCACATCTTGGCGAGCGCGCCCGGGATCGAATTGACCGCTTACGCTGAGTCCATTAGTGAGGCCCTCGATGTAGTCAAACAGCAGCCCATCGATTTGGCCATGGTGGATATAAGCTTGCCAGATGGTTTGGGGCTAACACTATTGGACAAGATGCGTCGCCGTTGGCCGCATGTTCGCACCATTGTCATGACCATGCATGAGGAAGATAAGTATGGTATGCGTGCAGTCATGGCGGGGGCCTCGGGTTACCTACTCAAATGCCAGCCTGAGAGTGAGGTGCTGGATGCGGTGCACCGTGTCGCCAATGGTGGTACCTGCTTCAGCAAGAGGCTTAGTAGCCAATTACTACAGCAGGCGAGTGGGCGAGGTACGAAGTCCACTCGAAGCCTCCCGGCACTTAGTGATCGTGAGCTAGAGATCCTGGCGATGCTCGGGTCCGGTATGAGTAGTAGCGAGATCGCTGTACAGCTCAGCCGAAGTATCAAGACCATCGATGCCCACCGGGAACATATCAAGAAAAAGCTCAATATTGCCAATGCTACGGAGCTGATACGCTTTGCTGTGTGTTGGGTAGAGGGTGAAAAAATGGATAGATATTCCGCCTGATATACGTAGCGACAGAGCACTTCGAGCAAGCATTGTGCTGCTTTTTTGTAACTTCTCGCCCACTTGAATAAGCAGTACCTGAAAAGAGCCAAGATACGAGATACGGGGGGCTTTGACCAAGGGGGGAGCCGGACGGTATTCGGTCGGGTCGTTCCTGTGCCCGCGACATACCGTTCGTTCTGAGCGGCGCGCTGCCTCCTGGCGCGCCGGATTACTGTCCAACCGTAGACATAAACATAAGCAGAATGCTGACAGTCTAATATCAAAGACCGTGCGCATAGCGCACACCATCCCCTGCATCTTTTGCCCCCCTTCCCCCTGAACCGATCACAAAACTCGAGGTATCTACTCACCCTCTCCCCCAATGGGGGAGAGGGGATAAAGTGGGCGAGCAGTGACTGTAAATCTATTTCAACACAGAGGTCACAGAGGCCACAGGGATGTGAAGTGCAACGGCGCTACAGAAACGATGCTGAACGGGTAGCTACCCCACCCAGGCATCATGTAGGTCGGGCTCCAGCCCGACATTGTGGATAGTAGCCAAGCGCCTGTCGGCCTAAAGGCCGACCGACATGGCATGGGTTTTTCTCTGTGTGCTCTGTGCCCTCTGTGT
>SLDE01000132.1 GCA_007125455.1 Ectothiorhodospiraceae bacterium | reverse complement strand
TGGCATCGGCATGGGGGGGAGAGTGGTGCTGCGACATCGTGTGATACCTCCTTGTGGTTGTTGCAAACGACCAAATAACATCCATGCCTGTGGCGCACCATCACGCCGAGTGGCTGTATTCACTTGTAACTGATATCACATGAATGAACGGGAGTCGCCAGTTTTAGCGGACAGGCCATAGCAAAGTTGGCATCCCTTGGCAGTCGTCATCTTGTTTTTCACCTGTGCACACTATACAAAATCCACACATCGGTCAAGGCTTTCTGAATATTAGTCAATTTTGTGACGCACAACAGGGCGACAACTTGCCGCTTTAGCGGCAGAATGGTGACGACTATTTGACACGTGACGCACAAGCCCCTGTTTTAAAAGAAAGTGTGAAACATGGCACAGTTCTCGCAAGATACCTGACAAGACCAGTTAGGTTTGCCGCGACAAGTGAAACGGCAAACCATCTCCCCGCACAGGTGGGGAGAAAACGATAGACAAGCGAGGTTAATCAGCCATGGCCACTCCAGCGAGCAACATCATTGATGCCAAAACCATCAACCAGCGTCGCCTGTACAAAAAGGCCGGTGTGCAAAGTTTGGCGCGACTGGAGAGTCCGCCCGATCTGCAACAGCTAACCCATGTGCTACAGACCAGCCTGGAGCTGGAGGAGATCCTGCGGCTCTTCCACCTGGAGCTACATGCCCTGCTGGGGTTGGAGGGGCTTAAGTATCGCCATGGCGAAAGTGGGCTAATGCTGCAACAGGGCCTACCAGCTCGCCATAGCGCCAGCTATGGGCTATCGCTACAGGATGAGACGCTAGGCGAGCTGACTGTATCACGCTCACAACCCTTTGGTGAGGAAGAGCTGGCCCAACTGGAACATCTGCTCTGCGCCCTGCTCTACCCGATCCGCAACGGTCTGCGCTACCGCGCCGCCCTGGCCAGCGCCTTTGTCGACCCGCTCACCGGGCTGAACAACCGTGCCGCCCTGGACAGGGCCCTGAGCCGTGAGGTGGAGCTGGCCCATCGCACCGATATGCCGCTACACATGCTGATCTGTGACCTGGATCTTTTCAAGCAGGTGAACGACAACCACGGCCATTTGGCCGGCGACTGTGTACTGCGTAGTACCGGCCGGTTGATCAATCAGATGCTGCGCGGTTCCGACGAGGTATTTCGTTATGGTGGTGAGGAGTTCGTGCTTCTGTTGCCTGGCACCGACCATGATGGCGCGCTACAAGTAGCCGAACGGATCCGCCACGCGGTGGCCGAAACGGTATGCGAGTGTGAGGGCCAGGGCCTGCGGGTCACCACCAGTATCGGCCTGGCGGGGCTCGGTGAGGGGGATGATGGCAACAGTCTGTTTGACCGCGCCGACAAGGCCCTTTACCGGGCCAAGGAAATGGGGCGCAACCGGGTTGAATGTGAGTCGTGAATCGTTAGTAGTCGACCCGGTCTTCGGTCTGCTGCCACAGCGTGAAAGGGGCCGCCCCTTCCGCACGCAGGCCCTGGGCCATCTTCAGTTGGCGTTGTGCCTCGGGCAGGAGCAGTTGCTCGTGGATGTGGGTATCGTCAAAGCCGACGGCGGCGGCATCGGCGGCACTGGCGGCGTAGACCACCCGTTCCAACCGGGCCCAGTAGCTGGCGGCCAGACACATTGGACAGGGCTCGCAACTGACATAAAGGGTACAGCCTGTGAGGCGAAAGTCCCCTAAATGTTCACAGGCAGCACGGATCGCCTGCACCTCGGCATGGGCGGTGGGATCCAGATTGAGGGTGACCCGGTTGTTGCCGCGTCCGACGATCTCCCCATCGCGCACCACCAGCGCAGCGAAGGGTCCACCACCGAGACGCACCGAGGCCTCGGCCATCTGGATCGCCTCGCGCAAAAATCCCTTGTCCTGCTCATTGATCGCCATAGACACAATCACTCCTCAGTGGACAACCTTCACAATACGGACGCTTGCGGCAGTGTTCCTTGGCATGCATCACGATCAGGGCATGCAGCTCATTAAAGATCGAAACCGCCTGGCTGTCACCCTCAAAGGCCGCCTCAAGCTGTTGGCGCAAAGACTCATAGCCCTCATCGCCTTGAATGACCCCCAAACGGGAGAGGATCCGCCGGGTATAGCTGTCGATCACGAACACTGGCCGCGCGAAGGCGTAGAGCAAGATATCGTCGGCGGTCTCGGGGCCAACCCCATTCACTCCCAACAGGGCTTGGCGCAGCGATGTGGTCTCCCATTGCTGCAAGCCCGCCAAAGCGCCATGCTGCTGGTACCACTGACACAGATTCCTCAGCCGCCGGGCCTTGATGTTGAAGTAGCCGGAGGGGCGGATCAACGCAGCCAAGGCCTCCTCCGGCAGGGAGAGGATCGCCTCTGGCGCCAGGGCGCCTGCCGCCTGCAGATTGGCGATGGCCTTCTCCACATTACCCCAGGCGGTGTTTTGGGTCAGCACCGCTCCAACCATCACCTCGAACGGGCCATCGGCAGGCCACCACTGCTGTGGGCCATAATGCTGTAGTAGGCGCCTATGGAGCTGGGTGTATGGGTTGCTGGCCATTATCCCCTCGTCACTCGCTGCCCGGATCTCGTCTCACTACCCCTTGCTGCTCAGCGCCGCCCACCGGGCTTGCCACGGTGGGCGTTGCGCCCTTGCTTGCTGGCGTGGCGTGTCTTGATCGGCTTAGGCCTGTCATTGGGGCCTGGGCGTTTTTTCTCGACCGTCTCCAGCCCCACGGCCTGGCGCAGCAGGGAGATGTTTCTTTCGTCCAACTCTTCCCACTTGCTGGGTCGGATGCTGCGGTGCAGGATGATCGGCCCGTAGCGCACCCGGATCAGGCGACTGATGGTTAGCCCCTGGGACTCCCACAGGCGGCGTACTTCACGGTTGCGCCCTTCCTCCAGGATAACGTGATACCAGTGGTTGGCCCCGTCACCGCCGGCGTCACGTAATTGGGTGAAGCGTGCTACGCCGTCTTCCAGTTGCACACCTTTGGTCATCGCCTTGAGTTGCTCTTGGCTGACCTCTCCCAGCACACGCACCGCATACTCGCGCTCGATGGTATAGGAGGGGTGCATCAGGCGGTTGGCCAATTCACCGTCGTTGGTGAACAACAGTACGCCGCTGGTGTTGATATCCAGCCGACCCACGGCGATCCAGCGGCCATTACGGATCCCCGGCAGGTTGTCGAAGACCGTGGCGCGTCCAGCCTCGTCGCTGCGGCTGGTCACCTCCCCCACCGGCTTGTGGTAAAGCAGTACCCGGCAACGTGGCGGATGCAGCTGGCTTTTGCTGACAGGCTTGCCATCCACCCGGATCACGTCGGCCTCACCAGCCCGCTCGCCCAATGCGGCGACCTGGCCATTCACCGACACACGTCCTTCACTGATCCAGCCTTCGATCTCGCGGCGCGAGCCCAATCCGGCACGAGCCAGCAATTTTTGCAGTTTTTCAGTCATAACATACCGGTTCAATATCGGCGCTGGGCAGCTTGGCCGTCACGCCGGAGGGAGGGAGATCGTCGGGGTTGACCGACTCGCCGGGCATACGCAGATCCAACTCGGCATTGATCTTGTCGATATCGCGCAGTTCGGCCAGGGTGGGCAACTCGTCCAGGCTCTTGAGGTTAAAATAGTCGAGAAAGTCACGGGTGGTCCCGTACAGGGCAGGCCGACCCGGCACATCACGGTGGCCCAGCACACGGATCCAGTCCCGTTCGTGCAGGGTCTTGATGATCTGGCTGCTCACCGCGACCCCGCGGACATCCTCGATCTCGGCACGGGTGATGGGTTGGCGATAGGCGATCAGCGCCATGGTCTCCATCAGCGCACGGGAGTAGCGTGGCGCACGCTCTTCCCAAAGCCGGGATACCCAGCGCGAGACCTCCGAGCGAGCCTGGTAGCGAAAGCCACTGGCCACTTCGCGCAGTTCGATGCCACGCCCTTCACAGTGCTCGCGCAATTGCTCAAGCACCGTATTAATCTGCCCCTTACTGGGCTGTTCATCCTCCTCGAACAGACGTTGCAGGCGCTCGATGGAGAGTGGTTCACCGGCGGCAAACAGGGCCGCCTCAATAATATTGCTCAGCTTTTCGTTTTCCATCCGGCTTATCCTTCCTGGTGAGTGCTGCCCACGGCCTTGACGTGGATCGCGCCAAAGGGCTCGGCCTGGATCAGCTCTATCACCGACTGCTTGATCAATTCCAACACCGCCATCAGACTGACCACCACCCCCAGTCGCCCCTCTTCCACGGTAAACAGACTGGTGAATTCGACAAAGTTGTCCGGTCCGATGCGCTCCAGGATCTGGCTCATACGCTCGCGCACCGAGAGTGACTCACGTTGTACCTGGTGGTGGGCAAACATATCCGCACGGCGTATCACATCGGCCATGGCCAACAGCAGATCCTGCAGCTTGACCTCGGGCTCGGGCCTTTCGCTGTGGCGATCCGGGGTGGCGATACGGATCGGGAAGGTCTCGCGCCCGCTACGCGGTAACTCGTCGATCTCCTCGGCGGCCTGTTTGTAGCGTTCGTACTCCTGCAAACGCCGGATCAACTCGGCGCGGGGGTCGCCCTCTTCCCCTTCCTCCTCCACCTGGCGGGGCAGCAACATACGCGATTTGATCTCCGCCAGCATGGCCGCCATCACCAGATACTCCCCGGCCAACTCCAACTGCACCACCTTCATCAGCTCTACATAGACCATGTACTGACGGGTGATCTCGGCGATCGGGATGTTGAGCACGTCCAGGTTCTGGCGTTTGATCAGGTACAACAGCAGATCCAACGGCCCCTCGAAGGCCTCCAGGAAGACCTCCAATGCATGGGGCGGGATGTAGAGGTCTTTGGGCAGCTCAGTCACCGCCGTCCCTTGCACGATAGCAAAGGGCATCTCGGCCTGCTGCGGGGTGGTGCTGGCTTGTGTCTTGTCCGTCATGCTGCTCCAGCTCCTGGCGTGGAAGGGATGGGCACAGTGCCTACTTGTAGCTCAGGCCCATCGCGCTGCGCACCTCGCGGAGGGTTTCCTTGGCCGAGTCCCGTGCCTCCTCGGCCCCTTCGGCGAGGATCTTGCGTACCAGCTCGGGCTCCTCGATAAAGGATTGGGCACGCTCGCGCATCGGCTTCAGTTCTGCAATCACCGCGTCGATCACCGGCTGCTTGCACTCCAAACAGCCGATCCCGGCGCTGCGGCAGCCTTCCTGTACCCAGGTCTTGACCTCGTCATTACTATAGACCTGATGCAGCTGCCATACCGGACAGTTGTCCGGATCACCCGCATCGGTACGGCGCACACGGGCCGGATCGGTGGGCATGGTGCGCAGCTTCTTTTCCACGGTCTCCGGCGTTTCGCGCAGGGAGATGGTGTTGTTATAGGACTTGGACATCTTCTGGCCGTCCAGCCCCGGCATCTTCGCCGCCGGGGTGAGCAGGGCCTGAGGTTCCGGCAGGATAATCTTGCCGCCACCTTCCAGGTAGCCGAACAGCCGCTCGCGATCACCCAGGGTGATGTTCTGCTGATCGGTAAGCAGGGCACGGGCCTTTTCCAGCGCCTCGTGATCACCCTGCTCCTGATAGCTGCGGCGCAATTCATGGTAGAGCTTGGCGTTCTTTTTCCCCATCTTCTTCGCTGCCGCCTCGGCCTTTTCGGCGAAGTCCGGCTCGCGTCCGTAGAGGTGGTTGAAGCGACGCGCCACCTCGCGGGTCAGCTCCACATGGACCACCTGATCCTCCCCCACCGGCACCTGGGTGGCGCGGTAGATGAGGATGTCGGCACTCTGCAGCAGCGGGTAGCCCAGGAAACCGTAGGTGGCCAGATCCTTCTCCTTGAGCTTTTCCTGCTGGTCCTTGTAGGTGGGTACCCGTTCCAGCCAACCCAGCGGGGTGATCATCGACAGCAGCAGATGCAACTCGGCATGTTCCGGCACCTGGGACTGGATAAACAACTTGCACGAGCCGGGGTTGATCCCCGCCGCCAGCCAGTCGATCACCATGTCGTGTACGCTCTCGGAGATGATTTGACTGTTGTCGTACTCGGTGGTCAACGCATGCCAGTCGGCGACGAAAAAGAAGCACTGGTACTCATGCTGCAGACGCTGCCAGTTTTTCAGCACGCCGTGGTAGTGGCCCAAATGCAGTTTGCCGGTGGGGCGCATGCCCGAGAGCACGCGTTGATTTTGTGTAACCAGATTCAAGATAGCTTCCCGATTGATATGTTATTCAAAGAATTCAGTTGCGCAAAGTATGCAGCAGGTAGGCCAGCGCATCGACGCTGAAGCCCCCCAATGGCGCAAGCCCCTGCAGTACCAGCCCGATGAGTGGCCAGAGGATCATGCCGAGGATCCCGGTGAACAGCAAGACCACCAGGATGATCAGGCCATAGGGCTCCAGCCGATCAAGCTGGTAGGCCACCCGCCCCGGTAGCAGGGCAGAGAGGATGCGTCCGCCATCCAGCGGCAGGATAGGCAGCAGATTGAGCACGCCGATCAGGGTGTTGACGAAGATCCCCGCCACCCCGGAATAGATCAAAAACAGCGCCAATTCGGGGCTAACATCGCCCAGCAGCATCCCAATCCGCGCCACCAGCGCCCAGAAGATCGCCATCAACAGATTGGAGAGCGGACCGGCCAGGGCCACCCAGGCCATGTCGCCACGGGGGTTGCGCAGGTTCTGCGCGGTCACCGGCACCGGCTTGGCCCAGCCGAACAGAAAGCCGCTGAACATTAGCATCAGCCCCGGCACGATCACCGTGCCGAGCGGGTCGATGTGCTTGATGGGGTTGAGGGTCAGCCTGCCAAGCATCTTGGCGGTGGGATCGCCCAGGCGCAGTGCCATCCAGCCGTGGGCCGTTTCGTGCACGGTGATCGCGAACAGTACCGGCAGTACCCATATCGCCACACGCTGTAACAGGCTTAGCTCTTCCATCAGCGGATTATAGCGCTCGAATAGGCCACTTACACCTCGAAGGGGGCAGGATCGCCCAGGCCGCGGCGGATCACCTCAGGGCTCTCACCGGTGAGATCGATCACCGTACTGGGCTCCATGGAGCCATATCCGCCGTCGATCACCAGATCCAGTTGGTGCTCCAGGGACTGGCGGATCTCGTAAGGGTCGCATTCGGGGAGTTCTTCGCCAGGGAGGATCAGCGAGGTGCTCATGATCGGCTCGCCCAGTCCCGCCAACAGCGCCTGGGCGATGGGATTGGCTGGCACCCGCATGCCGATGGTCTTGCGGCGGCTCTGTACACGCCGGGGCACCTCGCGGGTAGCCTCCATAATAAAGGTATAGGGGCCGGGGGTTACCGCCTTGAGCAGACGGAACAGGGTGTTGTCCACCTTGGCATAGGTGCTGATCTCGGACAGGTCGCTACAGGCCAGGGTGAAGTTGTGACGGTCGTCCAGGCGGCGGATCTCACGAATACGATCCAGCGCGCGCTTGTCCTCGATCTGGCAGCCCAGGGCATAGCCCGAGTCGGTGGGATAGACGATCACCCCGCCCCCGCGCAATATTTCCACTGCCTGGTCGATCAGGCGTTTTTGTGGATTATCCGGATGGATCTGAAAAAACTGGCTCATCTGTTTATCACCAACATAAAGAAAGACTTCTGCGTTTTCTGCGTCTCGGCGGTGAGAACGACTACCAATCCGCCCAGATCGGCACACAACCCTCAGGCAATGGTTCAAGCTTGCCCAGCATCACCCAGGGGTTCTCCGGACCATGAAAGTCGGACCCCGCCGAGGCCTTCAGGCCAAAGTGGCGCGCCACCTGGGCCATGCTGAAGTTATCTCCCCGGCTGTGGCTGCCGGAGACAACCTCCAACCCCTCGCCCCCCAGCTCGACAAACTCCCCCACCAGCTTGCGCCGACGGGTGGCGGTCATCGCATAACGGGCCGGGTGGGCGATCACCGCCTGGCCACCGGCACCGTGGATCCAGCCCAGCGCCTCTTCCAGCGAGGCCCACTCCCCCGCCACATAGCCCGGCTTATTGGGCTTGAGGAAGGATTTAAACACATCCCTGACACTTCTGGCATGGCCATTGTCCGCCAGAAACCTGGCAAAGTGGGTGCGGCTGATGATGCGCCCCTGAGCCATCTTGGCGGCGGCCTCGTAGGCGCCGTGGATCCCGTGTTTGGCCAGACGCCTGCCCATCTCCTCAGCACGCCAGTTACGCCATTCACGCAGCCGGGCCAAGCCCTGCTGCAGCGGGGAACTTGTCGGGTCGATGCGCAGTCCGACGATGTGTACCGTCTGCCTGTTCCAGCTCACCGAGATCTCGATCCCGGGGATCAGGGTAATCCCCACCTGCTGCGCGGCCTCACTGGCCTGCGCGATGCCACCGGTATCATCGTGGTCGGTCAGTGCCAGTACATCCACCCCGTTGCTGGCCGCCATACGCACCAGTTCGGATGGGCTAAGGCTGCCGTCGGAGGCCAGTGAATGGCTGTGCAGATCGTATCGTCGAGTCATAGGCGGCGCATTGTAACGGATTTCCACTAGCCCGGATATCTTGTTTATGCTGCCAACTGGGCATTTATCTGTGGTAAATTACTCAACTTTATAAGCGAAAACGGAGTGAACCTTTGTTCTACGCCATCATCAGTGAGGACGTGCCCAGCAGCCTGCCGCTACGCGCCACGGCCCGTCCCGCCCACATCGAACGCCTGCAACAACTCAAGCACGAGGGGCGACTACTCCTGGCTGGCCCCCATCCAGCGGTCGATAGCAGCGACCCTGGCGAGGCGGGCTTTACCGGCAGCCTGGTGGTCGCCGAGTTCTCCTCACTGGAGGCCGCTCAAGCCTGGGCCGACGCCGACCCCTACGTGGCCGCCGGTGTCTATGCCCAGGTCACCGTTAAACCCTTCAAGAAGGTGCTCCCATGAGTGAAAGTCGCATTGAGCGCATTCGCCATACCCTGGAGGCAGCCTTCGCCCCTGAGGAGCTGGAGATCGTCGACGAAAGCCACAAGCACGTCGGCCACGCCAGCGCCAAGGGTGGCGGCCACTACATCGTGCGGATCGTCAGCAAGAGATTCGCGGAGCAGCCCACCATCCAGCGCCACCGCATGGTCTACGAGGCCATGGGAGAACTGATGCAGAGCGAAGTACACGCACTCAGCATCCAGGCCCGCTCCCCAGGGGAATCCTGATAATCAAACCAAAGGAAGCAATAGATATGACACGATTTAGCCGACTGGCACTACCACTGTTTGCCGCCGCCGCCCTGGGTCTCTCCAGCGCCACACTGGCCGATACCCTTGCCACCGTCAACGGTAAGGCCATCACCCAACAGGATGTGGAGCGTTTTATCGAGGAGAACCCTGCCGGACGCGAGGCGGACATCAACGAGATCCTCAGCGAACTGGTTACCCGCGAACTGGTTTACCAGGACGCCACCCGCCAGGGGCTGGACAAGCGCAATGATGTACAGGCCGCCATCGATGCGGCGCGCAAAAATGTCATCATGGGTGCCGCACTGGAAGACGCCGTAGGCAAGCCGACCATCACCGATGCCGAACTGCGCAAGCGTTATGATGACGAGATCGGGCGTTTGGACATGCAGGAGTACAAGGCGCGCCACATCCTGGTAGACGACCGCCAGCGTGCCGAACAGATCATCACCGAACTGGATATGGGCGGCAACTTTGCCCAACTGGCCGCAGAACATTCCAAAGATGGCTCTGCCGAGCGCGGCGGCGATCTGGGCTGGTTCAATCCGCAGCAGATGGTGCCGGAATTCAGCCGTGCGGTCATGGCGCTGGATAAGGGCAAGTACAGCAAAAGCCCGGTACAGAGTCAGTTCGGCTGGCACGTCATCCAGCTCGACGACCAGCGCAAGGCTACCCCGCC